>JALYYF010000239.1 GCA_030946725.1 Candidatus Dormiibacterota bacterium | reverse complement strand
GCCTTCGGCTTCAGCCGGACGGCCACCGCGGCGGGATTCATCACGTTCACGCTCTGCAGGTCCTGGCCGTTGTAGTCGACGTTGGGGGCCACGGCCCGCAGGGCCGCCACCTTGTCATGGAGTGTCGAGATCTCCTCGCCCGTCAGCATTCGGCCGAACTGAGCCTGCCAGCCCCTGACGGAGACCAGCGTCAGGTTGCCGCAGGAGTCGACGGTGAAGACCTTCACGTCCTGCCCGATCAGCCGTGGCAGCGTGCGCTGGATGTTGACCAGCGCGGTCAGCAGCCTGGGGTCGAGGACCCGAACGCCGGGGCGCGGCTCGCCGGCCTGCAGGCCTTGGACGGGCAGCAGCTCGCCCGGCGCGTCCTGGTCGCCCAGAGGCCCGAGTGCCACCGCCTGGTCGGAGAGGAAGTAGGCACGCCCGCTGGCCGGCTGGTAGACGGCGACCGGCTGCCATTCGTCGACGCGGATGAGGACCCTGTCCGGCAGCTGGGCCGAGACCTGGGAGGAGCGGACCCAGGTGGACCGCTGGAGGCGCGCCTCGACCGCCGAGGGGTCGACACCGAAGATAGGGCCGCCGTGCGCCAGCCCGGCGGCGGAGACGACCTCGGCGGCCTGCAGGCGGTGCTGGCCGCTCACGTCGACGTGCCGCACGGTCAGGGCCGGGTTCAAGAGCACCACCAGCAGCAGGGCGAGCTCGAGCGAGGCCAGCCCGAGCGCCAGGAAGCGTCTCCAGCGCACGCCTGGGTCCACCGCTCGCGCCCGGGATTGCGGGCTGGAGGCCCCGCGAAACCAGGCCTCTCCCTTTATCGAGGGCAGCGGCCGGCGCAGCGACCGCCAGTCCACACGCGGCAGAAGCGACGATCGGCGGCGCCGCAGCCTCAATCGGGCCCCACCTTCCCGCCGTGGCGAAGGATGCCGTGCCGGACCAGGCGTTCGCAAAGCTCGTCGAAGCCGACTCCGCCCGCCCGGGCCGCGTCGGGCAGCAGCGAAACCTCGGTAAGCCCGGGCACGGTGTTCACCTCCAGGACCCAGGGCAGGCCGGCTTCGTCGACGATGAAGTCGACGCGCGCCATCCCCTCACAGCCAAGGGCCTGGAAGGCCTGCCCGGCCGCGCTGGCGGTGGACTTTCGGGCCGCCTCCGGGATCCGGGCCGGAATGATGTGGTGGCTTCGGCCCGCGGTGTACTTGGCGTCGTAGTCGTAGGTGGCGTTCTCGTAGGTGATCTCCAGCGTCGGCAGCACCTGCAGCTCCGGGGTGGCCAGGACGCCGACGGTGACCTCGGTCCCGGCCACGAAGCGCTGGGCGATCACGCGGCTGTCATAGCGCCGGGCCATGACCAGTCCGCTCGCCGCCTCGTCGATGTCGCCGGCGATGGTCAGTCCTATGGTCGAGCCCTCGCGCGCCGGTTTGAGCACCAGCGGCAGGCCGTGGCGCTCCACCAGGCCCTCCACGTCGTCGCCGTCGACCTCCTCGAAGCTGGGCACGGCCAGTCCCTCGGCGGCTAGCAGGCGGTTCACGCGAGGCTTGTCGATGCACAGCGCGCTGGCCAGGACGCCGGAGCCGGTGTAGGGCAAGCCGAGCAGCTCCAGCATCCCCTGGACGGTCCCGTCCTCGCCGAGCCTGCCGTGCAACGCCACGAAGACGCAGTCGAAGCCGCCCCGCCGGAGCCGCTCCCAGGCGTCCAGGTCCATGTCTAGCTGCTCTGCGGTGTGACCGCAGGCCGTCAGCGCCTGCGCCACCTGCCTGCCCGAGCGCAGTGAAACCTCACGCTCGGCGGAGCGGCCCCCGTTCAGTACGGCGATCTTCACTGTGGCTGCCACCTCCCGACCAGCTCGACCTCGGTCTCGAGCGTCACCCCCGAGCGCTGGTGTACCGCGCAGCGGACGCGGTCTATGAGCGTGGAGACGTCCGCTGCCGTGGCGCCTCCCCGGTTGACGATGAAGTTGGCGTGCTGCTCGGAGACCTGGGCCGCCCCCTCGACGGCGCCCTTGAGGCCGGCCATCTCGATCAGTCTCCCCGCGGAGTCGCCCGGCGGGTTCTTGAACACGCTCCCGCAGTTCTTGGTCCGAATGGGTTGAGTCCGGTTCCGTTCCGCCGTCCAGCGGGCCATCTGCCGCCGGCCGGCCGCACCGTCGCCACGCCGCAAGTCGATGGTGGCTGCCGTCACGAGCGAGCCGCTGAGAGGCCCGGCGCGTAGAGCTGAGGTCCGGTAGCCGAGCCCGAGCTCGTCGCGGGACCAGGCCTGCGGGCCGCCGTCCGGCCGCAGCCCTTCGGCCTCGACGAGCACCTCGACCAGCTCCGTGCCCCAGCACCCGGCGTTCTGGTAGACCGCGCCGCCCACCGTTCCGGGGACGCCGATCGCCCACTCGAGGCCGGTCAGGTCCTGATCGGCGCAGATGCGTGCCAGGCGCATCATCTTGAGACCGGCCTGCGCCCGCACGCGAGTGCCGTCGACGTTCCACTCGCGGCTCACGCAGCGTACGACCAGGCCGTCCACCCCGGCGTCGGCGACGAGCAGGTTGGTGCCCGCTCCGAGAACCAGCACCGGCACCTCTCGTTCGTGGGCGGCCCGGACCACCGGGCCCGGCTCTGCGGTCTCCAGGAAGAACTGGGCGGGGCCGCCGATGTTGAAAGAGGTGTGCCGGGCCAGCGGGTGGCCCTCTTTGATCCCGGGCCGTCCGGTCAGCCAGGCCAGGTTAGCGGTCGTTTGCCAGCTCATCGCCCAGTTTCCAGACATCGCCGGCCCCCATCACCAGGACCAGGTCGCCCTCGCCGACCAGCTCTTCGAGGTGCTGGCGCGCGCTGCCGAGATCGGGCGCGAAGCGTGCCCGCGGCACCCTCATGGCCAGGTCAACGCCGCTCAGGCCGCCCGGGTTCTGCTCGCCGGCCGGGTAGATCTCGGTGACGACGACAGCGTCCGCCGCCTCCAGGCTGACCGCGAAGTCGTCACGGAGAGCCTGGAAGCGGGAGTAGCGGTGTGGCTGGAAGACCAGGATCAGCCTGCGGTGCCCGAGCTCCCGCGCCGCCGCCAGCGTCTCTCGCACCTTCGTGGGGTGGTGGCCGTAGTCGTCGTACACGGAGGCGCCCCGCCACGTCCCCAGCCGCTCCATCCGCCGATGGGCGCCCGGGAAGCTGGCCAGCGCCGTCGCCGCCACTTCGGGGTCGACTCCCAACTCCACCGCCATGGCGAGAGCTCCGGTGGCGTTCTGCCGGTTGTGGCGCCCGGGCACCTGGAGCTTCAGCTCCACGAGCGGCTCGCCGCGACGTAAAACGTGGAACATTCGTTCGCTCGTCGGCTCGCATCGATACTCCGCCTCAGCCGCGAAGCCGTAGGTGACGCGCCGGCCACCCACGGGCATCGCCAGCGCTCGGGGGTAGTCGGCGCAGACCACAGCGACCCCGGGGACGACGGCCAGGAAGTCGCGAAAGAGCCGGTCGACCTCTTCCAGGTCTCGGAAGTGGTCGGGATGGTCGAACTCGACGCTGGTGAGCACCGCGTGGCGCGGCAGGTGCAGCGCCAGCGAGCCGTCCGATTCGTCCGCCTCGGCCACCAGCCAGTGGCTCCGCCCTGCCCGCGAGCTGAGCCCGTCACCCACCAGCACCGAGGGATCCCGGCCGGCGCTCGCGAGCACGTGCCCGATCATGAAGGTGACCGTCGTCTTGCCATGGGTTCCTGCGATCGCGATCGACTCCGAGGCGGCGATCAGCTCGGAGAGCAACTCGGCTCGCGTCAGGACCCTGGCCCCTGAGGCGCGGGCCGCCTCCAGCTCGCCGGAGCTGCCTTTCACCGCGCCGCTGTAGACGACGAGGTCCTTGTCCCTCACGTGAGCCGGGTCGTGTCCGATCAGGATCTCGGCTCCCTCCGCGGCCAGGGCACGCGTGGTCGCCGACTCCCTGACGTCGCAGCCTGAGACCAGGTCTCCCCGAGCCAGGAAGACACGGGCCAGTGCCGACACGCCCGCCCCCCCGATCCCGAGGAGGTGCACACGCTGGGTCACGGCGGTCCTCCTGCCGGCTGCCGCCCGCGTCTCTTCATGCCGCCGCAGCCTCTTCCAGCAGCCGGACCACCGCCCGGGCCGCGTCCGGCCTGCCGAGCGCCCGCGAGGCTTCGGCCATGGCTCGCAAACGGTCGGGATCCAGCCCGTCCAGCGTCTCCACCAGCTTCGAGGGCGTGAGCTCCGCGTCCCCTATGCGGACCGCGGCCCCGGCGGCCACCATGTCCCGCGCGTTGCGCTCCTGGTGCGCGCCGCCGAAGGTGCCGGGCACCAGCACCGCGGGCAGCCCGACGGCCGTGATCTCGGCGCAGGCGCCCACCCCGGCGCGGCATACGACCAGGTCGGCCTCCCGCATCAGACGAGGCACCTCCGTCGAGAAGGGAATGGGGACGTAGCCGGGCCGCTCCAGCGCCCTGCCCTCCACCTCCCCCTGCCGTCCGGTCAGGTGGACCACCTCGCGGAATCGCGTCAGCAGATCGTCCAGGGAGCCCCAGACCGCCCGGTTGAGCCGGCGGGCACCCTGGCTGCCGCCCATGACCAGGAGACGTTCCGGCGGGACCCGGGGCGTCGCCCTCGCGAAGCCGGCTCGCAGCGGGTAGCCGGTGAGCACGGTCCGCCTGGTTGGGAACTCGTCGACGTCGCGCGGAAAGGTGACGCTGGCCGCCGTCGCACCGGATCGGAACAACCGGTTGGCGAGGCCACGCGCCTCGAACACCTGGAGCACGTAGGGAACGCCTCGCAGCCTCGCCGCGACCAGCCCGGGCGCCATCGCGTAGCCCCCCACGCCGAGCACGACGTCGGGGCGGAAGCGGTCCACCAACCGGATGGCTCCCGCGACCGCGGTCGGGAGCAGCCAGGGCAGCGCCAGGTTCTTCCAGGGGGCGTCGCGGTCCAGGCCCCGGACGCGCAGCGTCTCCAGCCGGAAGCCCGCCGCCGGCACCAGGCTCTCCTCCAGGCCGCCCCTGGTGCCCAGCATCAGCAGCTCACCGTCGGGGTGCTCAACGCGGAAGGCTTGCGCCACCGCGAGCGCGGGCAGCACGTGGCCGCCTGTCCCTCCGCCCGATATCAGCAGTCGCATCCGTCCTCCTGGCCTGGCTTCGCCGCTGGCCGCCGCGGGCGGCGATGCTCAGCAGCACTCCCGTCGCCGCCATCGTGACGGCCAGCGACGTCCCTCCGTAGCTGATGAAGGGCAGCGTGACGCCGGTGATGGGGACGGTGTCCGTCACCGTTCCCATGTTGAGCAGGGCCTGAAATGCGATCCAGGTCGTGATCCCGGCCGCCAGCGCCACGCCGAAGCGGTCCGTCGCCCGCATCGCCGTCCTGTACCCGCGCAGAGCCAGGAGGACGAAGGCTGCCAGCACCGCCGTCGTCCCCAGCAGCCCCGTCTCCTCCCCGACGATGGCGAAGATGAAGTCGGTGTGTGCCTCGGGGAGCCAGAGGTACTTCTGCACCGAGTGCCCCAGACCGACCCCGGTCAGCCCTCCCGAGCCCAGGGCGAGGATGGCCTGGCGCGACTGGAAGCCGGCGCCGAGCGGGTCCTTGAAGGGGTCGAGGAAGACCTCCAGCCGCTGGGCTCGATAGGACTCGAAGAC
>JALYYF010000233.1 GCA_030946725.1 Candidatus Dormiibacterota bacterium | reverse complement strand
GACACGCTCCATCTGTACTGCCAGGTGGTCGGAAAGCTGCGGCTTGCTCTCTCCCCGTTCGAGCCGCAGTGGGCGAATGTGCCGCTGTACGTGACGGCACGGGGGCTCACGACGTCACCGGTCCCCCTGCGGGTCTGTGACCTTCGACGCCGAGCTCGACCTCTTCGACCACGTGCTGGTCGTGCGGGTGAGCGACGGCGGCCTGGCGCGTGTCCCGCTGCGCGGAACGGTGGCGGAGTTCTACGGGGCGGTGATGGCAGCCCTGGAGGGGCTCGGGCTGTCGATCGCCATCTCAGAGCTCCCCTCGGAGATCCCGGACCCGATCCCGTTCCCAGAGGACCGGACCCACCACACATACGACGGAGGCAAGGCGCACCGGTTCTGGCAGGTTCTGGCCCGGGTGGACGCGGTCATGAAGCAGCACCGCGCGCGCTTCGCGGGCAAGACCTCGCCCGTCCACTTCTTCTGGGGCAGCTTCGACCTCGCCAACACGCGCTTTTCCGGCCGGCCGGCCAGCCCGCCGCCCGGGGCGGGCACGATCCTCAGGTACTCGGACGACGCCGAGCTGATCTGCGCCGGCTTCTGGCCCGGGGACCAGCGGACTCCCTTTCCCGCTTTCTTCTCCTACGGCTATCCCAAACCGGCCGGCATCGAGCTGGCCAGGCCCCGGCCGGAGGCGGCCCGCTGGGTGGACGAGGCCGGGCTGTTCCTGCTCCCGTACGATGCGGTGCGCACAGCGCCGGCTCCCGCCGCTGCGATTCTCGAATTCCTGCAAAGCACCTACGTGGCGTCCGCGGCCGCTCTCGGCTGGAGCGCGGACCTGGGCTCGGTCGAGCAGCCGCCGGACGCGACGTCCACGTGACATGAGGAGGACCGCGATGGCAGTCTGCGGACATCTCGACCAGATCGCCGACGTCAGCCCGTCGTCAGCCGGCTGCGAGGACTGCCTTGCGGCCGGAAGCCGTGACTGGGTTCACCTGCGCGTCTGCCAGGAGTGCGGCCATGTGGGTTGCTGCGACAACTCTCCCGGGCGGCACGCCACGGCGCACTTCCAGACCGTGACCCACCTGATCATCCGGTCGTACGAGCCGGGCGAGGACTGGTACTGGTGCTACGTCGACGAGGTCGCCTTCGAACTGCAGGGTGCGCCGCCCGCGCCTTCCCATCCCTGAACCGAGAGCTCGGCCATTCTGAGACGGCCCTTCGGCGAACGGATCGCCTCCGGCGAGGCGAATGATCTACGGTCCGCCCCCCAGAGGGACCAGCAGGACGTCGCTCGGAAATGACTTCGAAAGGCGCCAGGCGACCGGATGCAGCCAGCGCTCGGGCAGCGGAAGTCCGTGACGATGCCAGCCGAGGACGAGAAGGCTCGTCTCCATCGCGAAGAAGGCTTCGGCCGCGGCCTCCACGGCTGGCGCTCTGATGACCAGCTCAGGAATCCCGCCCACGATGGGCAGGTCCGAAGCTGGATCGTCCTCGGGGGGCAGCCCGCAACCCGCGACGGCCATCATTCCGAGGACCCAGGGAGACGGCGGTGGCTGCGCCCTGAGCAGCGTGACCCTGGTCGTGCCGTCCGGCAGGACGTCCGTCAGGCGATCGAGTAGACCGGCGGCCGTGGCGTAGGAGTCGGCGCAGCAGAGCACGCTGGTCGGTGGCAGGGAGGCCTGCCGGCAGATGTAGGCGGACGTGCGATGGAGCCGTGGCCAGAGCGTGCCGGCCAGCCTGCGCCAGAGGGTTGGCGAGAGCATCACCGAGTCGAGGGCTCCCCGGTCGAGGAGCCCCGGCAAGACATCCGGGGAGAGCTCGTCGAGGCCCGAGTCTCGAGCCAGTTCGAGCATCAGCGGGCGCGCGGCCGACGCTTCGCTGCCAGGTGTCCAGCAGAGCTCGACGCTCGCGGGGTGCAGCGAGCTGACGAGCCAAGCGGCTCGCAGGAGGGGAAGTTCGTCCAGGGTGCCGCCCAGCAGCGCCACGGCTCGCCGGACCCGTGGGCCGGTGAGGCTGAGCGATGAAACACCCTGACCTCGCACGGAGCTACGCGACCAGCAAACTTGCCATCGCAACCAAATTTAGTTTAGCGTAGCCAAAGGAAATGTCGAGGACCGAGCTGACGCGAGAGGTGGTCGATGGCCAGCAGGAAGTCTTCCGCGAGCTGCTCGGGGCGACGCTGGGCGACCTCCTCGAGGTCGACCTGACCATGGCGCAGATGAAGGCCCTGGCCGTCGTCCAGCGGCACCCCAACTGCAGCGTCGGGATGCTCTCCGAGCAGCTCGGCGTGAAGCCGCCTGCCGCCTC
>JALYYF010000202.1 GCA_030946725.1 Candidatus Dormiibacterota bacterium | reverse complement strand
TTTCACGTTCGCGGACCCCGACGGCTACCAGGTGACCCTCCACGACCGCGGCTGAGCCGGGCGTCCTGGTCTTCGGCGCGGCAGCGCCCTGAGCGGGCTTCTCACAGCGGCAGGCCGGCCGCCCGGGGAGCGAAGCACTGAGCACCAGCGTGGACTACCTGACCGGCTGGATCGCCGCGGCTTTGCTGATGGCGGCTGGTGTGGCCGCAATTGCGGAACCCTCTGCTCGGTATGCCGGCGGCGCTTATCTTGGGCACGGCAACTTGGTGTTGAACGCCTCGGGCAGCCGCTCTTCATCGCGAGGCTCGCCCGGCACCTGTGCGTACCGCACAGCGATCGGCATTTAGTTGGTCATACGCGGGGCAAGTGGGGATAAGGAGCCAGCCTTGAAACTAACCTGCCAACCGCACGTCTTGAGCCACGCCCTCCAGATCGTGTCCAGGGCGATCTCCAACCGAACCACGCTCCCCATCCTCAACAACATCCTGCTCGAGACCACTTCGGAAGGGCTGTCGCTGACGGCCACCAACCTCGAGATCGGCATCCGCAAGGTGGTGCCGGCGGAGGTCGCCGAGGAAGGCAGCACCACCGCGCCGGCCAGGCTGCTGACCGACTTCGTGGCCACGCTCCCCGAAGCGCCGCTGGAGATGGAGCTGGACACCGGCACCCAGACCCTGACCGTGCGCTGCGGCCGCTTCGACACCCGGATCAAGTGCATCGAGGCGGACGAGTTTCCGCCCGGACCCCGGCCCGACGAGGGCGACCGCTTGAGCATTCCCCTCGAGGGACTTCTCAGTGCCATCGAGCAGACCCAGATGGCGGCCTCCACGGACGAAGCCAGGCCGGTGCTGACCGGCGAGCTTCTCCACATCGAGGGCACCAAGCTGGTCCTGGTGGCGACCGACGGTCACCGGCTCGCCGAGCGCAAGCTGGAAGCCACGACGGCCGAGGAGCTGGAAGCCCGCCTGATCGTCCCGGCGCGTGCCCTCGGCGAGCTGCCCAGGGCGTTTCGCGGTGAGTCGGGAGATGTCGAGGTGCTGATTTCCAAGGCCCGCAACCAGATCTTCTTCAGGGCAGGCACTTCGGAGGTCACCTCCCGGCTCATAGACGGCACCTATCCCAATTACACACAAGTTATCCCCAGCAAGAGCTCGACCAGCATCCGGCTCTCGACCGGCGAGCTCATGCAGACGGTGCGTGCGGTCTCGCTGTTCGCCCGCGACAGCGCCAACGTGATCCGGGTCAGGGCTCAGCAGGGCACGCTGGTGCTCTCGGCGACCACCAACGAGGTGGGCGACAGCCGTGCCGAGCTGGGCGCCGAGGTGGACGGGTCCGAGATCCAGATCGCCTTCAACGCCCGCTACGTGCTGGACGCCCTGGCGGTCATCTCGGAGGAGCAGGTGGAGTTCAAGTTCGACGGGCCGCTCAGCCCCGGTCTGATCAAGTCGCCCAACTCGGAGGACTACCTCTACGTGATCATGCCCGTCCGCGTGGCGATGTAGCCGCCGGACAGATTGCGCCTGCTCGGTCTCGAACTTCGCAACTATCGCAACTACAGCCGGCTCGACCTGGAGCCGGGTCCGCGACTCAATCTCTTCCTGGGTGCCAACGGGCAGGGTAAGACCAACCTGCTGGAATCGGTCGCCATGCTGGCCCTTTCGTCTTCACCGCGGGCCCGGCGCGACGCCGAGCTGGTGGGGCCGCTGGCACCCGAGGCCCGCATCGGCGCGGTGGTGGAGAGCGGGTCGAAGCGCTCAGAGATTCGCATCTCGATCCTGGTCGACGGCGAGCGCGCCCGGCGCCGGATCGAGGTCGACGGCCAGCCCCGCCGGGCTGTCGACCTGCCGGGCCTCTTCCGCGTCACGCTCTTCTGGCCCGATGACCTCAACCTGGTCAAGTCGGGGCCCGAGCACCGGCGCCGGCTCTTGAACCAGATGCTGGTCCAGGTCGAGCCCGGCTATGCGCGCTCCCTGGGCCGCTACGCCCGCGTGGTCGAGCAGCGAAACAGCCTGCTCAAGCAGGTGGCCATGGGTGAGCAGCCGCCTTCGGCGCTGGAGGTCTGGGACCTGGAGCTGGCGCGGCTCGGTGGCGAGATCGTCATGGCCAGGAGCCGGGCGATGGAGGCGCTGGCGGTGGGCGCGGCGTCCGCGCACGCGGCGATCTCCGGTGGCGAGCGGCTGGAGCTGGAGTACCTCGGTCCTCCACAGGACCTGTTGGGGGCTGTGGAGAACTCCCGGGCCGAGGACCTCCGCCGGGGCTCCACCAGCGTCGGTCCGCACCGCGACGACATCCTGGTCAGGCTGGCCGGCCGCGACGCCCGTGGCTTCGCGTCCCAGGGTCAGCAGAGGACCGCGGTGGTGAGCGTCAAGCTGGCCGAGGCCGACCTGGTGGGGCGGATGACGGGGGAAAGACCCGTCCTGCTACTCGACGACGTGCTCTCCGAGCTCGACGGCGAGCGGCGGAAGGCACTCCTGGAATCGCTGAGCGAGCCGGGGCAGGTGGTGATCACTTCGGTCGAGGCCGAGCCCTTCCCGGCCTCGGTGATCGGTCGCTCGGTGGTTCGCTGCATCCAGGCGGGGCAGGTCCAGGGCTGTGGATAAGCTTGGGAACCTGCTCGCCAGGGTGGTCTCCCGGCAGCCCGGGATGGCCCAGGTCGCGGAGCACCGCCTGCGCATGGCCTTCCGGGACGTGGTCGGGGATTCGCTGGCCGCCGGCTGCGAATCGATCGAGGTCCGGGGCACCACGCTCTCCATCACCACCAGCAACCCCGCCCTGGCCCACCAGCTCCGGCTGGACTCGGAACGGCTGATGCAGCGTCTCAACGATGAGTCACGGCTGACCCGCCGGGTCCGCGTCATCCGGGTGCGGGTAGGCAGCAGCAACCCCGGCCGCCGGAGCTAGCGCAGGGATGCTGGAGCTCAGCGCTGAGCAGGTCGAAGCGAGCCGGCAGCTGCAGGGTCCGCTGCGACTGGTGGCCGGTGCCGGGACCGGCAAGACGGCGGTGATCGCGGAGCGCTTCCGGCGCCTGCTCGAGGCCGGCGTCGACCCGGCCTCCATCCTGGTCATGACCTTCACGGAGCGGGCCGCCTCCGAGATGCGGCAGCGGATCACCAGAGAGGCCGGCGTGGAGCCACCCGCGGTGGGCACCTTCCACTCGTTGGCGCTGCGCTGGCTGCGCGAAGAGGCTTCGCGAGCGGGGCTTCCCCCGAGCTTCGGGATCCTCGGCGGTCCCGACCGCTGGATCCTGCTCCGCGAGCTGATGTGGGAGCTCGGCGACCCGGCGCTGGTCGGCGGTGAGCGTCCGGACGACCTGGTGGGGCCGCTGCTCAAGCTCCAGGAGCGGCTGAAGCAGGAGCTGGTCCCCTTCTCGCGGCTGGCGGCCTTCGCCGGCCACGTCGAGGACCCGGAGCGCAGCGCCCTGCTCAAGGCGGCGGCGCGGCTCTTCACCGTCCACGCCGAACGCTGCCGCAAGGAACGGCTGCTGGATTTCGACGACCTTCTGGTCCAGGTGGTGCGGCTGTTCGAGGGTCACCCCGGGGTTCGCGAGCACAACGCGGACCGGTTCCCCTGGATCATGGTCGACGAGTACCAGGACACCAACCTGGCTCAGGAGAGGATCGTCGAGCTGCTGGGCGGCCGGCACGGCAACGTCTGCGTGGTCGGCGACGACGACCAGAGCATCTATCGCTTTCGCGGTGCCTCCCGGGCGAGCATGGAGCGCTTCCTGGACTGCTTCCCTGCGGCGGAGACCCTGACGCTGGGTCGCAACCGCCGCAGCCAGGTCTCCGTCGTCTCCGCGGCCGGGCGGTTGATCGAGCACAACCAGGACCGGCTGGCCAAACCGCTGGAGGCCGACCCGGCGCTGGGAGTCGGGATGCCGGTCGAGATCTGGCGATTCGAGCACGCCAGGGACGAGGCGGTCGCCGTCGCCGAAGCGATCGCTGAGCTGGTTCGCGGCGGCCTGCGGCCAAGCCAGGTCGCGATCCTGGTGCGAGCGCATGCCCTGGCGCGGCCCCTCGCCGAGGCCCTTGTCGTGGCCGGGCTGCCCTTCCGGCACCTGGCCGGCCAGGGACTCCTCCAGCGTCCGGAGATCCGGGATCTGCTCGCCTACCTTCGACTGCTGCGCGACCCTTCAGACCTCCTGGCCGTCTCCCGGCTGCTGGTGCGGCCCCCGCTCCGCGTGGACCTGGCGGCAGCGCTCGAAATCTGGCGGGAAGGTGGCGACGAGCAGTCTGCGCTGGCACCACTGCGAGCCTTGCGGTCCTGGCCGCCCACGGCGGCGTGGGCGGAGACCGTCGAGGACGTCAGCTCGGCGGGCGCCCGCCTGGGCGTGGACGAGCTGCTCTTCGAGCTGCTGGAGAGGACACGCCACCTTGACCACCTGGTGGCGGCGTGCGGCGCCGACGGCTACGAGGCCCGGCGGGTGGCGGCGAACGTCGGCCGCTTTGCCGAGCTGACGGAGGAATACTGCGCGCGGCGACGGGACCACTCCCTCGGGCAGTTCGTCGACTACCTGGAGCTGGTCCTGCTCTCCGGGCAGGGGCTGGAGGAGGCGGAGGTTGAGGGAGCGGAGGAGGCGGTCAACCTGATGACCATTCACCAGGCCAAGGGCCTGGAGTTCGAGGCCGTCTTCGTTCCCTCTGTTGTGGAGGGCCGGCTGCCTCAGTCGCAGCGGCGCGAAGGCCTGGAGCTGCCGCCGCAGCTGGCGGAGCCGGCGGTCAGGGCGAGGGAGGACCA
>JALYYF010000190.1 GCA_030946725.1 Candidatus Dormiibacterota bacterium | reverse complement strand
GGCGCTGGCCTCGGCGACTGATCTCATACTGGGGCAGAAGGTATCCGCCCTGCCCTGGAGCATCGTTCCCCGCCCCCGGGCCCGCAAGGCGCCCGAGACAGAGGCCACCGACGCCGCCCCGGAGACGGTTCAGGTCCAGACCCCGACCGGCTCGACCCGCAAGCAGGTCGTTTTCGGCCTCTTGGTGGTGGCTGCCCTGGTTCTGGTCCTCTTCTTGGTGCGCGACGTCATGGGTCCCTTCGTATTGGGCGGTCTGCTTGCCTTCATGATCGAGCCGCTGATCGGCCGGCTGACTCGCTTTGGCCTTCCCCGTGCAGTGGCCATCCTGGTCACCCTGCTCGCGATCCTGCTCGCGCTGAGCGGACTGTTCGCGCTGTTGGTGCCGCTCTTTACCGAGGAGATCCCGCTGCTTCAGGCCCAGGCGGCGGGGCTGGCGGTCACCGCCCAGGGCCAGCTCAGCCGACTAGAGGGGGCGCCCCCGGTCGTCTTCGGCTACAGGGTTGACCTCTCGGGCACGGCCCAACTGCTGGCCGCGCGCGCAGAGGAGTTCTTGCTCGGCCAGTTCGGCAACGCCCTGAGCTTCGCGGTCGCCGCCCTGGGAACCTTCTTCCAGATCGGCCTGATGCTGCTGATCGCCTTCTTGGTCTCGCTCGACGCCCGCCGCATCGGTCGCTTCCTGCGCAGCCTCTCGCCGACGGCCTACCGCTCGGACGTGGAGGCGATCCTGGCCGAGGTCGAGCAGATGCTCTACGGCTACCTCAAGGGCCAGCTGGTGGTGGCCCTGCTGATCGGCCTGGTCTCCGGGCTGGCGGTCTGGCTGATCGGGCTCAAGTACGCGCTGGCCCTTGGTTTGCTGGCGGGAGTGACGGCCCTGGTGCCTTACCTGGGCCCCTTCTTGGGGGTGGTCCCGGCGGTCGTGGTCGCACTCTCGAGCGGCTGGCAGCAGGCGGTCGCGGTGGTGATCAGCTATGTGGTGATCGGCACCCTGCTGCTGAACGTGGTCTACCCCAAGATCGTGGGCGGCGCCGTCCGGCTACCGCCGCTGGTGGTCATCGTCGCCCTGGTCGCCGGCTTCAGCCTGGCCGGCGTGCTGGGCATGTTTGTAGCGGTACCGATGGCAGCCACCGGCCGCATCGTCTACGACCACTTCCAGCTCAGGCTGTTCGGCCCCCCGGGAGCCGATCGTCAGATATAGCAAGCGGCCCTCCTCCCGCGAGCTCGCATTGACCAGAGTGCGGCTGGGCTCCGATCAACGGACAATACGTGGGAGAGGGGAGGTCGATGGGCACGCCGGACTCGAGCAGGTCGCCCGTCCAGGTCCGGCGCAGGTCATGCGGCGCCGACGGGGTGATCCCCGCCTTGCGGCCGCGCTCTCCGGTCGATGCACCTACCAATGGCCGCCAGTTCAAGACTTTGGAGGAGATTCTGGAGGAGCTGAACCCGGTCGTCGCTTGTAGCCCTTCTTGGTCCTGATAGCGATCGGCAGGAGTGCGTAGAGGCTGGCCGTACCAGTGGCTTTGCTGATGCAGGCCACCACGTCAGGATGGTAATTATCGGCCTGGGCTATTGGATAAGCCGAATAGAAGATGGTCGGTATCGAAGTGCCGCGCGCCCTTAGCTCGGAGACTAGACGCCAACCGTCTGGTCCCGGCAGCATGAGGTCGACGATGGCGACATCGGGATCATGCTCAGAGCACTGATTAAGCGCCTCGGTCTTGTCCGCGGCCAGCAATGGACGGTAGCCCAACATGCGTAGGTCGGTTTCCAGGATGACTCGCCATGCGCGCTCGTCGTCGACCACGAGGACGACGGCTCCTTTCACATCGGCCGGAACAGCACCGAGCTGTTTTGGCGTGGCGAATGACATCGGCTTATTAAGCCTGGCAGTTGAGCATGGACGGTGAGAAAGAGCATGGGTAGGTTGTCCGTCCAAGGGGTGAGTCGTGAGATTGCGGCGTCGACACCAGTCAAAGCTATGAAAACTTGGGATCAATCAGCAGGTACGCCGCGGTCAGCTCGCAATCAGAGCGGAAACATTTCTAAGCAAGTCTCTGTCTGGTCAGGCCGCGGCCGTGGCTTTAACCCGGCCCTGGTCGTCTCTAGGTCATGCCCAGCTCCCGAACCAGAACGTCCTCGCCGGCTGGTGCTATCGCGTCCGCGATCCCGGTGGGAGGCTTAGGCCAGCCGGACCGCCGTGATGCCGGTCCGCAGCCCGGGCAGGCGTTCCGCCGAGCCGGTTGGATCAGCCCTCAAGCTTCGGAGAAGCCTAACTTGCGTCCCGCAGATCGCCGAAGTTGATTCTTTACCGTCGAGGAGGACGGCCCGACCGGGAGCTGGCGCCAGTCTGGTCGAAGCTCAAGTTCCTGCTCGTCCCGGCCATGGTTCTCATCACCTCGCCTGCAACGCCCGCTCCGCCTTGCGATCGCTGTCAGGGTTCGTTCGGACCTACCCTCTACGGTCTTTACGAGGTCACCGCTGTCAGATGGCGACGGACGCTGAGAGGCCACCGGACGAATTGTGCCTTCTCTAACGTCTCAAGAAGCCCACCATATCCGGCCCCGCCGCAACAGCCCCCTCCTCTCGGTGGATGATCAGGCGCACGCCTACTTTCTCGTACAGCCCCACTCGGCCCGTGAGGAAGATCGGAACGTAGCGGTCCGCGGCTGATCGCCTCTCGAGTCTTCTCCAGTTCGCTCGGAGGCACCCACTCCTGCCACCAGGTGGCACCCGCCTCGGCGACCGACCGGATGAACTCGAGCTCCAGGTCCCAGTCGGCCCGGCGCTCCTGGCCGCCGTCGCGGGCGGTGGGGTGCGCTGCGCGCGAGCGGTGGGCCGCCGGTCGTGGCAGGCTTCGGTTCGTCATGCTTGCCTACGTCTTCGTTCATCAGCCGATCGACGGCGCGGACGCCGCGGATTACGGCGTTCGGCTTGTCGCGTTTCACACTGCGCTCGCCGCGGCGCCACCCGGAGGCTTTCGTGGATCGTGGATCTGGCGGGTGGAGGCCGGCCCGTTCGGTGCGGCGTTCGAGGACTGGTACCTCGTCGAGGACTGGACCGCGCTCGGCGCACTGAATACCGCGGCTGTCACCGGCTCGAGGAAGGCGCCCCACGATGACGTTGCCCCAATGGCTGGCCGCGGCGTCGGCGCGATCTACGGACTCGTGTCCGGAGAGCCGACCAGCGCGGCCCGATTCAGGATGCGGATCCCCAAGCCGCCGGGAGTGCCCTACTCCGGTTTCGAAAGCGCCCTTCGGGAAGCGGTAGGACCAGATGGCGCCATCTGGAAGCGCCAGATGGTTCTGGGGCCGGATCTGGAGTTCCTCGTCAACGCACCGGCCGCCCCCGTGGCCGACACCGTCCACGGGGATCCGATCGACGTAAGCACGCTCCATCTCGTGCCGTAGCGGAGACGCCGTTACGGCGGTCCCAGCGCCGGTCAGATCGGTCTCGACCACCCACCCGAGCGAAGAGCGTGTACAGGGTGTCCAGCTCGGCTCGTAGCTGATGCCGGAGAGCAGGATCTCGTCGTCCTCTCAAATGGCGACCAGTTCACCAGTTCGATGCGGCCAGTGCTCAGGGGGAAGCTCGCGAAGATCGACGGCAAGTTTGCGAGTATTCGATAGCCCTCATCTCCGCGCCCTTCTCCAGCCAGGCTCTGCTGCCGCCCCAGTGGTCGGCCGCTCCTGCTGCCAGCTGGGCCGCGTCCGCCGCGAAGCTCCCGGCTGGGAAGTCCAGGATCAGGAAAGCAACAGGACTGCCCTCGCGACGGATGATCAGGTCCCCACTGGGTTCCTCGTACAGCGCGACTCGGATATTCATTCGGCTGCTCCGTCCGCTGGAGCTTCGTGTCCGAAGGGCCCGGCTCCCGGGATCGATTTGGTTGCAAACCCGTAGTCAGCGGGGACCCCTAGCCTCCCTCTCGCCTCCTCGAGCGTCTCTGCCCCGAGCAGCTGGAGCAGCCGTGGGGTGGGCCGGTAGACCAGCGGGCGACCGATTGCATGATCGTCCCGGTCCGCGCAGAGCAGTCCCCGGGAGAGCAAGAGCGCCAGCGTCTCCGAGCTGTCGCGGGGCAGCGAGAGGGCGCCGCCCGGTCCTATCGAGAGCTGCGCCGCGCCCCTGACCTCCTCGATCCGGCGCCGAGTGGCCATGCCGTCTGAGATGACGATGGCCAGCACCTCGGCCTGCTCCCGGCTCAGCCGGGGCTGCTGCTCCGGCTGGAGCAGATGGGCCACGGCGCCGTGAAAGCGCCTTTCGGGCGCCAGCTGGACGTGGCTGCCGTCGTCGAGGACCTGCATGCCGGTGACTTTCAGCTGCTCGGCCAGCCGCCGCAGCGCCAGCCTGACGTCTGAGATCGGAAGGCCGACCGCCTCGGCGAGCTCGGCCAGAGTGGCAGCGCGGACTGCTGCCAGGCAGGCGCCAAGCGTCGCCACGAGCTCGTCCGAAATCTCCTGCGGCTGCAGGCGCCAGGCCTCCTCGGGCAGCGGCTCGCTGATACCCAGTGTCTGGCGAATCCGTTGCCAGGAGCGCAGCGAGGGCCGGCGCTTGCCGGTCTCGATCAAAGACAACATTCCGACCGAGACCTGGGCCTGCTCAGCCACCTGCTCCAGGGTCCAGCCCAGGGCGGTGCGGCGCCGGCGAAGCTGTTGTGCTACGGTCGATGTGGCGTCAGCCGCGCTCATTGCCCAACCCTGGCGCGGAAGGCGCCTCTGCCTCACCCTCCAGCCCCAGTTCAGCGGCAAGCTTGGGCCACCAGGGGTCCTCCTGGCCCTCCAGCTGGCGCAGATAGATGGAGGTGGTGGCCAGGTTGGAGTGATCGAGCGCCGCCTGCACCGTTTCCAGCGGCGCCTCCACCCGGCGCAGGGCGCGGGCGTAGCTGTGGCGCAGAGTGTGCAGCGGCCGCTCCAGTTGGATCCCGGCCAGCTCGGCCGCCTGCCGCAGCTGCTCGCCGATGTACTTGCCGTCCACCGGCTGGTCTCGCCAGCGGCCGGGGAAGACCGCCTCTTCGGGTTTCCGGGCCAGACCGGCTGCCTCGGCGTAGACCAGAATCGCCAGCCGGACTGGCGGGGGCAGTGCCCGCTGGCGCTCCTTGCCGCCCTTGCCGGTGTAGCGGTAGAAACCGCCCTCCAGGTCCAGGTCGCGCCAGCGCAGGTTCAGGACCTCGCTCCGCCGCCGGCCGGTGAGCAGGTAGGCCAGGACCAGGGCGCGCAGGCGCAGGCCTGCCGCGGACTCGACTGGAATCGCGGCCAAGAGCCGGGCCACCTCCTCGGCGCTCAGACCTCGGGCCCTGGCGTAGGGCTCACGCCGCGGCGGTCGAATCCCCTGGCTGGGGTCGTCTTGGCGCAGGCCCTCGGCGCGAGCCCAGCGATAGAAGCGGCGCAGAGCGGCCAGCTCGGCGGTCTGGGTCGAGCTGGAGAGCGGCCCCTCCCAGTCGCCCCACCTCCCCCGCCGGCCTCGGGACAGGAAGCGCTCCAGGTCCGAGCGCTCGGCCTGCAAAGGGTCGATGCCGAATGCGAGCAGCCGCTGCAGGGTGTCCAGGTAGGCGCCGGCGGTGCGCTGGCGAGCAGAGAGGGAGAGGTGACGGGCGAAGTCGGCGAGGGCCAGCTCATAAGGGGGAATGAGCTGACCCGGGGTCCCCTCCCGGCGGGCATCGGCGATCGGGGCGGGGAGTGGCTGAGCGAGGGCCGCTAGGGCTGGCTCCCGGCCTTCCACGCTGGTCATTCTAGCCCCTCTCACTATGCA
>JALYYF010000171.1 GCA_030946725.1 Candidatus Dormiibacterota bacterium | reverse complement strand
CACTCACGATGGGCTTGAACGTCGTGGGCGGCGTGGCGAGGTAGAAGATCACGGCGGCCGACTCGTCTACCTCCGCCTTCAGAGGCTCGTACGAGTCGGGGGAGGCGTAGTCCAGGCGTATCCACTTCGCCGTGACACCATCACGCTTGGCCGCCTCTCCGAGAAGATCCTGGATGCGGTCGGCGGCCAGGTCCGAGCGGCCAGCACCGATCACTCGCAGCGGGGTGCTCAACTCCCCACGGTCGGCAAGCGCACGCAGGGCCGGGAAGATCTTGGTCGTTGCCAGGTCCCCCGACGCGCCGAACACCACGAGATCAGTCGTCCCGTTCACAGTTCAATCAAAGGTAGCCTGTTCAGTCCTCCCCCGCGCGCAGGCGGAGATATGGGAGGGGGACTGTTCGGGACACCCGGCCCCGCTCTAGGTCGAAGAGGGGGCGATCTGCTTCTCGAACCAGTGGTGCGCGTATGGCTCGTCGTTGAAGGCCGCGACCTCGACGTAGCCTGCGGACCGGTAGAGGCTGATCGCCTCCGCCAGCGTCCTGTTGGTTTCCAGCCGGACGGCCCGGGCGCCGTGCTCGGCGGCGAGGTCCTCCAGCTCGCTCAGGAGCCGGCGGCCGAGGCCGAGGCCGCGCGCCGACTCGGCGACCCACATGCGCTTGATCTCAGCGGGCGCGTCGTCGTGGAACCTGAGGCCACCGCAGCCGATCGGCTTCCCGCGCACCGAGGCCACCAGGAAGAGGCCGCCCGGGCCCCGCAGCGCCCCTTCCTCGACGGGTGTGCTGCGCCCTGGATCGAAGCCGGCGTCGAATCGCCGGTCGAGCTCCGAGAAGTACGCCTGCAGGCAGTGCCGCGCGTGCGGGTGGGCGGGATCGATGGGCGCGATCTCGACCGTCGCCGCGGTCAGGAGCCGCTCGACGTCGGCCATCGCGGCCACCAGGCGAGCGCGCTGCCTCGCACTGAGGGGTGAGAGGAGTGATGCCGCCAGCTCGTCGGCACGCTGGTCGAGCACCGCGCGTTCAGCCGACCCCGCGGCGGTCAGCCGCACGATCCGGACCCGCCTGTCCGACTCCTTTGGCCCGACCGTGACCAGACCTGCCGTTTCTAGGGAACGCAGCATGCGGCTCAGGTATCCGGAGTCGAGCCCCAAAAGGGAGCGCAGGGAACGCACGTCGCGCCCTTCAGGGCCGATCTCCCAGAGCAGCCGCGCCTCACCGAGCGGGCGGTCCCGGGCCAGGAACCGGTCGTCGAGCGCCCCCACGCGCTGGGTGACGGTCCGGTTGAAACTGCGCACCTGCGAGATCAGACCCTGGTCCATTTCTCTGACTATAGTCAGAGATTCGCCGCAGGTCCATCAAGAAAGAGATGTCGGGCCCCGGGGCCGGGCGGCCCCACGGGGAGGCGGACCCGCAGGATGGTTCGACCGGGTTGGGAGTCGATGGTGATCGTGCCGCCGTGGCGCTCCTCGACGATGCGCCGGGCGATGTCGAGTCCGAGACCGGTGCCCTTGCCCACGTCCTTCGTCGTGTAGAAGGCCTCGAATGCCCGCTCCGCCACCTCCGGCGGCATCCCCAGACCGGTGTCTCCGATATCGACGACGACGTGGTCTCCCTCCGCCCGCGCAGTCAGGCGAAGCGTCCCCGCGCCGTCCATCGCGTCGATGGCGTTGTCGATCAGGTTGGTCCAGACCTGGTTCAGCTCGCCGGCGTGGGCGTCGATCTCCGGAAGGTCCGCCTCGTATTCGCGCACGACGGTGACGCCGTCCCGGAGCCTGTGCCCGAGCATGACCAGGGTGTTCTCGATGCCCTCCCGCACGTCGATGTGCTGCCACGAAGCGCGATCCATCTGCGAGTAGGACTTGACGGCGGCTACGAGCTCAGAAACGCGTCGGGTCGACGCCTTCACCTCCGATAGCAGCGTCTCGACCGAGAGTGTGCTCGCCACCCACTCCAGGCCCGGCTCGAGGGCCGATGCATCGAGGACGGTCGCCGCCCGCTCGCACCAGGCGACGTCGACCCCGGCGGCGGCGAGCGGCGGGGCGACCATCCAGTCGCTCGAGACGCCGTGAGCTGTGAGCCACGACGACAGTGCCTCCTCACGGTCCGCCACGTCCAGCGGGTCCTGGGCCGCGCCCATCCGAGGCTCTATTTCCAGACGCAACGCGTCGAGCGCGGTGAACTGCTGTGCCGAGATCTCGTTCCGGGCGAGCCCGCCGAGGGCCAGGAGCAGCGTCCGGCACGCCGTCTCCAGGGCGTCCACCGCCCGGGTGGCGGCGGCGGACGGGTTGTTGATCTCGTGAGCCAGGCCGGCGGACAGCCTGCCCAGGGTGACGAGGGACTCGCGCTGCCGTGCCGTCGACTCGATGGAGCGCGCCGTGCCGTACAGGCCCCTGATCAGGTGACCGC
>JALYYF010000163.1 GCA_030946725.1 Candidatus Dormiibacterota bacterium | reverse complement strand
CCTTCCCCGTGAAGGTCATCGAGTTCGAGCCAGGCCGGCGGATGGTGTGGTCGGGCGGGATGCCGCTGGCGCTCTTCAAGGGCGTCCGCACCTTCTCTCTGGCGCCACAGGGCGACGGCTCGACCCGGTTTTCGGTGCGCGAGGAGTACACGGGGCCGCTGCTGCCGTTGATCTGGCGGTCGATGCCCGACCTGGGGCCGTCGTTCAAGCAGTTCGCCACCGGCCTCAAGATGAGGGCGGAAAAGGGAAGCCTGAGCGGCTCGGGGTCGAGCTAGGCCCGGCTGCGGTTCCCGCTCGTCCGGCGCCCTTCCGTGCCGCGTGGCAGCAGCCGAAGACGCCCTGCGTCGTCGTCGTCGATGTCCACCGGCGGCCGTAC
This sequence comes from Candidatus Dormiibacterota bacterium, assembly GCA_030946725.1. Lineage (GTDB taxonomy): Bacteria > Chloroflexota > Dormibacteria > Dormibacterales > Dormibacteraceae > Nephthysia. The sequence continues at coordinate 3,212 of JALYYF010000163.1, read as the reverse complement.
TGGCCTGTCGGGCTCGGCGTCGGCGTAGTAGACGGGCCTGAGCCGGTCGGTCGACGAGAGCCGGCACAATGACCCGAAAAGGCGCGGAAACCGGTACGCGAGCCGCTCCCTGCGGGACGCGATTCCAGCCTGGATCCGTGCCCTGGTCAGTGTGATCCTTCCCTCCGCGTAGGCCTCGAGGGCCTCCCTGAAGCGACTCTCTCGCCGCTGTCGATCCGCGTCCAGCTCGAGACGCGGCGACAGCCCCGGACGTACCGGTCCCGCCGGTGATTCAGTGCTCACTTGGGCTCCCCTTCCAGCTTCGAGACTAGCGCGTTCTCGACACCAAGGGCCGCTTCGATCAGCCTTGCCGTCCCGTCCGTTGCAGGGACGGCAGCTGCCGGGACGGGCTCTGACGGCGCACCGCCGCCAGTGTGTGCACGACGCTGGCCAGCCAGAGCACCGCAAGGATCGCCGCCAGGACGACCGCATCGGTCCGGGGCACTGGATCGGGCAGCTTGTTGTTCGTCGCGTTGTAAGCGAAGTCGGCAGGGGTGTAGGCAGTGAGCCGCAGCAGAAAGACCATCAGCGCGGCGGCCAGGAGGTAGGCACGTCCCAGAGCCGGTCGGCCGAGCCGGATCAAACCCGCTCCCGGTACGGCAGCCCAGGGCAGAACACCAAAGGGACTGGCCTTGCCGCTCCGTTCCCAGCCGCGACGTGCGACGGCGCCCTCGACGGCCACCACCCAGGCGGCGAGGGCCAGGTACCAGCCGACGCCGACCAGGTCCAGGGGCTGGAATGGGAAGTGCAATCGTGAGAAGCCGGGCGTGAACAGAAGCCACGCAGACCAGCCCAGCCACGCTGCCAGGCCGGCGCCGCTGACGGCCAGCCCGACGCTCTCCCAACGGGCGAGCCGGCGGCTGACAGACGGGGTCAGGGCCAGAAACACCAGCCAGAGCACGGGCGACTGCCATCCAAGAATTCCGCCGGCCCCCGCCAGTGTGATGTCGATCCTCCAGGGCGTGGCGAGCGCAACCAGGGCGAGCGCGATGACCACGGTCTCTCGCTCGTATCCCCAGATGCCGGAGGCCACGCCGTCGAAGCGCTGCAGGAGCGCAACCAGAAGCCTGAGAAGGCCGAGGCCGGCGCAGACGGCCGAGAAGAAGAGGAGGATTCCTGCGTTCTCATTGCCTCGCGCGGCCAGGAAGGCGACCCCGAACAGCAGGGCGAGTCCCAACGCCAGAACCACCAGACGCAGCGCGGCCGGACCCATTAGCGGCTGCCGGTTGGGAGTGGCCATGAAAATAGGAACGCCGCACGCCGCGGCGCGGGTCTCTAAGAGTCGCCTGAGAGCAGGTTTCTGGCGATCACCTTGAGGGCCAGCACCTCTTCGGCCCCTTCGAAGATGGAGAGGACTCGGGCGTCGACGAAGTAGCGGGAGACGGGCGTTTCCTCCCCGTATCCCATCGCCCCGTGCAGCTGCATGGCGTCCCGGGTGACCAGTTCGGCCATCCGAGAGGCGTAGAGCTTCGCCAGTGAGCTCTCGATCTGCCCGTCGCCGGCATCCAGCAGCGCAGCCGCCCGGTAGCTGAGCTGGCGAGCCGCGTTCACGCGGACGATGGCCGCGCCCAGCATGGCGCTGGGCAGCTCCAGCTCGCCGATCAGCCGGCCGAAGACACGGCGCTCACCGACGTAGCGGAGGGCGTCTTCGAGGGCCGCCTGCATCACGCCCACGGCACGGCCCGCGGTCTGGATCCGGCCCACCGCGAAGCCCTCCATCTGGAGGTAGAAGCCCCGGTTCAACCAGTCCTCGCCGCCCAGCAGCGCGATCTCCGGGACCCGATAGGCATCGAAGGCCAGCTCGTAGGTGTGCATGCCCCGGTAGCCGAGCGTCGGGATGGCGCGCCCGCGCAGCGATCCGCCAGCCGTCTGCATGTGCTCGAAGTCGTGACCCGGGAAGGCGGGCTTCTCGACGACGAAGACGGAGAGGCCGCGATGACCGCCCTCCGCGGTGCGGCAGAGGATCATCAGGAGCTCGGACCGGCCGGCGAAGGTACACCACAGCTTGGTGCCGGTCAGCTCCCAACCGCCGTTGGGCAGGCGCAGTGCCCGGCACTTCAGCTGGGCGACGTCCGAGCCGTAGTCGGGCTCGGTTACCCCGACCGCCACCAGCATCTCGCCGCTGGAGATCGCGGGCAGCCAGCGCCGCTTCTGCTCCTCGGTGCCGCCGCGCAGCAGTGCCCGGACCAGGATCTCAGGCCGCGTCATCAGGCTGCCCCCGGTGGCCAGGGATGCCGCCGAGAGCTCCTCGGTGGCGATCAGCATGGCGCGGGCGTCCGAGCTCTCTGCCTGGTAGCCGCCGTACTGCCCGGGGATCGAGAGGCCGAACAGCCCCAGCTCGGCGACGCCCCGGATCACGTCCTCGGGCACGTCGCCGTCCGCGCGGTGGATGTCCTGCGCCCTGGGCCGGATCTCCTTGGCGGCGAAGCCACGCAGCGTCGAGCGGAGCAGGCGGTGCTCGTCGGAGGCGTCGATGTCCTCCGTCGGCCGGTACATCTCATGGATGCGCAGCAAGCGCCGCCAGTCCAGCTCCGCCAGCTCCAGCGAAGCGCCCTCGGCAAAACGCCGCGCCTCCTCCTCGGCCGCCTCGGCGATGAGGCCGGCCAGCTCGTCTCCGGAACGGGACGCCCACTCCTGGCAGGCCCGTGCCGCCTCGGCCCGCGCCACAGCCCAGGCGAGCTGGTTGGCTTCGACCTCTCCACCGCTGGCGGCGCGGGCTCGAAGGCCGGCCAGCGCCTGGGGCATGTCCACCACCTCAGTGTGCTTGTACCACAGGCGGAGGGCCGTTTCCGCCGGTACGGCCAGGCAGGAACCGCCTTGTGTAACCCCTTCCCGACCACCCCCAGTCGGGGGAAGGGATATGTACTCTGAACCGTCAGTGGGCAGCGAAGGTTGGCGCGGCCGCTTCTACGAAGACTTCGAGGTCGGCGACGTCTACGAGCACGCGCTCGGCCGCACGATCACCAGCACCGACAACATCTGGTTCACCCTCCTCACACAGAACACCGCGCCTGTGCACTTCGACCACCACTACGCCGCCCAGACTGAGTTCGGCCGTCCGCTGGTCAATTCGACCCTGACCCTGGCGCTGGTGACCGGCCAGAGCGTGAGCGACGTCTCCCAGAACGTGATGGCCAACCTCGGCTGGGACGAGGTTCGGCTGCCGCACCCGG
>JALYYF010000155.1 GCA_030946725.1 Candidatus Dormiibacterota bacterium | reverse complement strand
GTGCTGGGCTGCACCGCCGCCGACTGGCTGGACGGTCCGCTGGCCCGCCGGCGCGGTCCGACACCGCTGGGCGGCGTGCTCGACGTCGAGGCCGATTCCTGGCTCACGCTCTGGGCGGCGATCGCCGCCTACAGGCGGGGGCGGCTGGGCGGCTTCACTCTGGTCGCCCCCGCCCTGCGCTACCCGTTGAACCTGCTCGAGGACGGCCCCGCGCGGCCCTGGCGGCGCGCCGCGGGCGTGGCCCAGATGACCGCCCTCTGCGCGGCGCTGGCGCCCTGGCCGCCGGCACGGTCCCTCGGGCGCCTGCTGGCTCCGCCGGCCGCCGCCGCGCAGCTGCTCGCTCTAGTGGGCGGGCGAGGGCGAAGGGATGATCGACCGGGAGTTGGCGAAGGCCTCTGGATAGACGACGCGCATCTTGCCGACCGCCTGCCACTGCCCGACCACCGAGGGCGCCCTTAGGTTCTGGCCCGGGTCGCTGGAGGTGGGCCCACCGAACTTGATCCCACCGCCGTTGACGGTCGTGTTGCTGGGCTGGTCCAGCTCGTAGGCCGCCGTGCGCACGCTGTCCGGCGTCACCGTGCCGGCGAGGTGAGGGAAGACGTCGTGGAACAGCGCCCAGCCGCCGACGAAGCCGGCCGTGGCCGGAATCGGCAGGTTGCCGCCGTAGGCCGCCTGGGCCCGGCGCAGGAGGTCGCGGGCGGCCGGCGTCAGCGCGTGCGAGTTCACGTTGCTGTCGGGCTTGTCAGCGGCGTACACGCCGACGGCGCGGGCGCCCAGGCGCCGAGAGAACTCGTCCATGCAGAAGGCGGAGCTGGTCCCCACGGCGGCGCGCAGGGGAACGCTTCGATCGCTGACCGCCTGCCAGATCTTGACCCCGTCGTCGATGTAGCTCACATCCCAGAGATAGTCGGCGCGGTCGGCCGCCAGCCGGTCCGCGATGGCGTAGGGGTCGAAGGCGCGGGGGTCGTACTGGATGCGGTCCACGACCGGGATTCCGAGCTGGACGGCGAGCGCCTGTTCCCCGTCGGCCACGGAACGTCCGTAGACGTCGTCCACGTTGACGATCACGGCGCGCACGGCCGGGTTCTGAACGCCGGCGGCCGCGACCAGCACCTGGCTGGTGAACTCGACCGCCGTCTGGCCCAGGTTGCTACCGGTGGCCACCGTCCGGAAGACGTAGCTGCGGCGCTGGGTGATGACGTCGGCTACTGCGCCGGTCTCCCAGTAGACGACGTGGCGCTGTTCGGCCCGGGCGGCGGCGGCCTCGGCCAGTGTGCTGCCGTAGGTGCCCAGGATGACGGGCACGTGGTCGCGATCGACCAGCCGATCGACGGCGGCCCGGGCGTCGGCCGGGGTCTCGACGGATATGACGCGCAGCTGGATGTCGTTGCTGGCGAGCGTGAGAGCGGCGCGAACGCCTGCCAGCTCCTGGGCGCCTCCCTGCGCCTGGGGCCCCGTCAGCGGATAGATGGCCCCCACCACGAATGGGGCCCGCGGAAGGACGTCGGTGCAGGCGCCGAAGAGGACGGCGAACAACAGTGCCCCGGCCACCAGCACGCCGTACCGGCCGCGTGTACCCACAGCCACGAAACGATAACGCGGGGGAACCCCAGGAAGTTCTCCATGTCCTCTCCCCCGATTGGTGGAGACCCCAATATTCCCTCCCCTCGCGGGGAGGGTGCGGAGGGGGTCCCATCATGCAGACCGGTTCCACGAGGCCGCCCTTTTAGAGGACCCCCTCCCTCGCCCTTCCACAGTCGGGGAGGGAACCCGCTACTTCTCTATTGGGACTCGGATGGTACTGCCCCACTCGGTCCAGGAGCCGTCGTAGTTGCGGACATCGGGGTAGCCCAGTAGTTCGCGGAGGACGAACCAGGTGTGGGCGGAGCGCTCGCCGATCCGGCAGTAGGCGATCACCTCGCGCTCGGGTGAGACCCCCTTGCCGCCGTAGATCTCGCGAAGCTCGTCCGCCGACTTGAAGGTGCCGTCCTCGCGGACCGCGGTGGCCCAGGGGATGTTGACGGCGGTCGGGATGTGGCCGCCTCGCTGCGCACCCTCCTGGGGAAGGTTCTCCGGCGCCAGCAACTGCCCGGAGTACTCACCAGGCGAGCGGACGTCCACCAATCCGGCCTTGCCGATTCGCTCCAGCACCTGGTCGCGGTAGGCGCGCAGCTCCTCACGGGGCTGGGCCGAGAAGCGGTAATCGGTCCGCTCGACCTGCGGCACCTCGGTGGTGTAGGGCCGGCCCTCGGCTTCCCACTTGACGCGCCCGCCGTTGACGAGCTTCACGTTGTCGTGGCCGTAGTACTTGAGCGCCCAGTAGGCGTAGGCGGCGAACCAGTTGTTGTTGTCGCCGTGGAGCAGGATCGTGGTTTCGGGCGTCACGCCGCTCTCGCTCAGCTTCTGCTCGAGCGCCTCTTTGGAGGCGAGGTCGCGCACGGTGTCGTTCTGCAGGTCCTTCCTCCAGTCCCAGCCGACCGCGCCCTCGATGTGGCCGCCCTCGTAGGCGGCCGGGTTGACGTCGACCTCGATGAGCCTCAGGCCCGGACCACCGAGGTGCTCGGCCAGCCATTCCGTGGTGACCAGGGCATCCGAGTTCACATAGCCGTCCTGTTGAGACATGGGATAAACCTCCTCGAAACTGGAGTCAGGGCAATGACACGGGTGCGGCCGGTAGGCCGCAGAGGGCCGCTTTCTAACAGAAGCAGGCAGGGTGCTGGATCAGCCGCTGGGCAGGCCAGCTAAACGATCCTGTCATCGCTGCCATTCTAGTCCCGTGCCAGATCGCCATCGTCCGCCTCCGCTCCTTCACCTCGTCAAGTACCAGGCGCTTGGGAACGACTACCTGGTCCTGGACGTGTTCGATTCCATCGACGGCCTCGCGGAGCTGGCCGCCCGGCTCTGCGACCGTCACCGGGGTCTGGGGGCCGACGGTCTGCTCGCCTTCGACCCGTCCGGCCTGACGCTCCGCGTCCTGAACCCCGACGGGTCGGAGGCCGAGAAGAGCGGGAACGGCCTCCGCATCGCCGCCTGTCATGCGGTGCTGGAGCACGGGGCCGGCCGCGAGTTCGAGCTGCGCACGCGAGACCGATCCAACGCCGTCCGCATTCTCGCCGTCGGCCAGGCCGAGGTGAGCTCCGAGGTCGACATGGGCAGCCCGGTCTTCGTGCCCGACGACTGGGTCGACATCGAGACCCTCGCCGGCCCCGCACGCTGCCGGCTGGTGAGTGTCGGAAACCCTCACTGCGTGGTCTTCGGCCAGCCGGTCAGCGAAGAGCGCTGCCGCGAGCTGGGGCCCTATCTGGAGCGGGACCGGCGATTCCCGCAGCGGACCAACGTGCAGCTGGTCCAGGTGCTCGATCGCGGTCGTGCCCGGATCGAGATCTGGGAGCGGGGAGCCGGCTACACGCTGGCCTCCGGCAGCAGTGCCGCGGCGGTCGCCGCCGTCCTCATCCACCTCGGCCTCACCGAGACCCAGGTCCAGATGTCGATGCCGGGCGGGACGCTGGGCATCCGCCAGCTGCCGTCGGGCAACCTCCTCCAGGCCGGCCCGGCTCGGCGCGTCTTCAGGGCGGAGGTGAATCCGGCCGACCTCGGCTGGAACGACCCCGCTCGGGATTGAACGCCGCCAGGCCCAGGCGCTGGCCGGGATGGACGCTGACCAACGAGCCCGCGGCCAGGAAGGCCGACATTGGCGGCCCTTCCAGGGCGGCCGCGAAGCGGGGACCATAGAGGCGCTCGGCGTCGCAGTCCAGCTCGGCGCGCTTGCCTCGCCGCACCGGCCACCTCGCGTGCTCGACCCGATACTCGAGCGTCCCGCGACGCCCTCCGGCGTAGCCCCAGTAGTGCTCGCTGACGAACTCCTCCTCAGACCCCGCGTCAGGCAGGCCGGCCGGTCCCCCCGCCTCCAGGCGCAGCCCCTGCCAGCGACCTGCCAGGCGCCAGCGGTACTCCACCTCGTCTCCGCCGACGAGGGACCGCATGGGGAGGGCCCGGTACCGCTCGCCGTAGACGAGCCGTGCGGTCAGGGCCACCGCCGGCAGCGGCACCAGCTCGCGCACGAACACCACCCCTCGACGCACCTCGTCTTCGACCTGCCGCCGCACGTAGAAGCGAAGGTTGACCTCGTCGAAGTCGGTGTGGAAGGGTATGCGGCGCCCCCGAACCCGCGTGTCGACGAAGCGCAGGCCGACCACGCTGACCAGGCAGCGCCCGGCATGCAGGTCGAGCACGGTGCCCGGCGGCACAAGCGCAGTCAGCAGGTCCGGATCGACCTCCCAGTTCAGCATGGCCAGGTGCCGCCACTCGGCGGTGAGGAAGGGACGGCGCACCTCTAGCTGCCCTGAAGGAGGCCTCCGATGCCCCCGCTCTCGCCCCGCGGCATGTAGTGGGCGATGGCGTGGGCCAGGTGGGGCAGGCTCATCGACTGCAGCCAGACTTTGCCCGGCCCCGTCAGGGTGGCCAGGAACAGCCCGTCGCCGCCGAAGAGGGCGTTGCGGATGCCCGGCATCGTGGTGACGTTGAAATCGACGGTGTCCTCGAACAGCGCCACGTGCCCGGGATGCACGCGCAGCGTGTTGCCGGGCTGCAGCTCGTAGTGGACGACCTCCCCGTGCAGCTCCACCCAGGCCGCCCCCTGGCCGCTCAGGCGCTGCATCCGGAAGCCGGTGCCGCCGAAGATCCCCGCCCCCAGGCGCTGCTGAAAGCCGACTCCGAGCTGGACGCCGGGCACTCCGCACATGAAGCCGTGGCGGTGGACCAGGTAGCTGCGGCCGGATTCCAGGTGCAGGGGGAGGATCTGGCCGGGAAGCTTGGCGCAGAAGGACACCAGGCCGGCCCCACCGACGGCGGCGTACTCGGTCATGAAGATGGTGGCGCCCGCGATGGCGCGACCGAGGACCGACATGAAGCCGCCCTGCTGGCCGCCCACCGACATGCCGGTGCGCAGCTGGATCGCCATCGAGATCCAGGCCAGCTCGCCCGACTC
>JALYYF010000149.1 GCA_030946725.1 Candidatus Dormiibacterota bacterium | reverse complement strand
CACTCACTCGTCCACGAACGGTCGCACCTCGACTGCGCCGAACTTCGCACATGGATGCCGCGACGCGATCTGGATGGCCTCGTCCAGGTCGGCGCACTCGACCACGTCGTAGCCGGCGACGTACTCTCGCGTCTCCGCGAACGGACCGTCCGTCAGCAACAACTCGTCTCCGCGCGTACGGACCGTTGTGGCGTCCCTGGGCGAGCGCAGCTCCGAGCCGTCCAGCCGCCGCCTGCCGACCTCGTCCAGCCACTGCTCGATGGTGGGGTCGGTCTTGAACGGCTCGATGGCGCTGTCGACGCAGATAAGCAGCATGTACTTCATGGTTCCTCCGGTCCTTGGTTGCATCTCACCACGACGACGAATGGGAAGAGCCCAGATGGACACCTTTCCTGCGCTAGCCTCAGGCCGCGGCCTCCTCGCCCTCGTCCTCGGTATGGGCGGCCGCCGGCTCCTGGCGCACCACGGCGGCGGTGATCACGGTCGAGGCGACCACCAGGCCCGCGCCCACTGCCCAGGCGAGGTGGTAGCCGCCGGCCAGCGCCTCCACGGCCGCCTGGCCCTGGCTCGCGAGCTGGCTCGTGCGGTCGCCGGAGAGCGTCGCCAGGACAGCGAGCCCGAGCGCCCCACCCACCTGGGCCGTGGTGTTGAGCAGCCCTGACGCCAGTCCCGAGTCGTCCGGCGCCACTCCGGACATGGCGATGACCGTCAGCGGAGGAAACATGAGGCCGCCGCCGATGCCGAGGATCACCATCGGCACGAGCCAGTCGCGGAGATAGCTGGCCTGTGCCGGCCCGAGCGCGAGAGCCGTGAGCGCCACCGCGATCATCACCTCGCCCGCCAGCAGCACGGGCAGCGACCCGAACCGCTGGACCAGCCCGGCCGAGAACCTCACCGACATCGTGCCCATGACCAGCGCAACGGGAAGGAAGGCGAGGCCGAGCGTGAGCGGGCCGTAGCCCAGCACACGCTCCAGGTCGAGCGCTCCGATGAAGAAGAAGCTGAAGAACCCGGCCGTGAGCAGGATCTGGACGACGTTGGCGCCCGAGAGGCTTCGGGAGCGGAACAGGCGCAGGGGCAGGATCGGATTGCGGACGCGCGACTCATAGACGATGAAAGCCAAGAGCAGCGCAACCGCAAGACCGCCGAAACCGATCGTCTGCAGCGAGCGGAGCCCATAGTTCGAGGAGCCCACGATCGCGTAGACGCCCAGCATCAGGGCCGCTGTCACGAGGATCGCCCCGACAACGTCGGCGCCGTCGCCGAGACCGATGCCCTTTTCGTCGTCGAGGAGGCGGTAGGCCAGCACTGCCACCACCGCGCCGATCGGCACGTTCACGAAGAAGATCCAGTGCCAGCTCACCGCCTGGGTGATCAGGCCACCCGCGATCAGGCCGACCGCCGCCCCGCCGGATGCGATGAAGCTGAAGACGCCGATGGCGCGGGCCCGATCGCCGGGGTCCGGGAACATGGTGACGACCATGCCGAGGATGACGGCCGAACTCGCCGCGCCTCCGACGCCCTGCACGAAGCGGGCCGCGATCAGCACCGGCTGGCTGAACGACAGGCCGCATGCCACCGACGCCACCGTGAAGAGTGCGAGGCCGGCCAGGAACACGCGCTTGCGGCCGAGAAGGTCGCCCAGCCGCCCCGACAGCAGAAGCAGCCCCGCGAACGCGATCAGGTACGCATTGACAACCCAGGCCAGTGCCGCCTGCGAGAACCGGAGGTCGCGCTGGATCGAGGGCAGCGCCACGTTCACGATCGTCATGTCGACGACGATCAGCAGGAAGCCGGCACAGAGGACGTAGAGGGAGATCCAGCGCCGATCACGCTCGGGGCGGGCCGGCTGCGCGGGGTGAGGCATGGTCATGAGGGCGTGTGGTCTCCAGATGAGGTGGTCATATCGACTCAGACGGCGACTCATGCCAATACTCATCGGCCGGGGTGCGACATTCCGTCTCGAGGCGCCGCCGGGTCGCGCGGCTAGCCGGGCGGCCCATGGACGGTGCCGTCGGGGTCGATCACCCAGCCTGTGCCGATCGAGCTCCAGCCCCACGACGAGGTCCTGGAAGTGACGCTCGATTCCATGCTGACGCGGAGGCCGCCGTTGCCCAGCGTCTCCGTGGTGCACGGCTTGACGCGGATGCTCGCCAGCGGGCTGGTGTTCGCATAGCAGTCGGGACCCCAGGTCTTGCGGACGGTTGTGCCGTCGAAGCACACGCCCACCGACGTCTGCACGCGCCCCGCGACGCCCAACCCATACTCGGTCGTCCCATAAAAGCCACCGCAATGCGTGGTTGCGAGGTTCGTGCGCGAGTCGCCGGGTGGCCTCTCCGAGCCTACGAAGGCGTAGCTGCGGGGAGGCAGTGTGGCCAGGAGCGGTGACAGGAGGAGCACGACACCCACGAGGGTGATCCCGAGCCAGGCCATGGCCGGTAGGCGGCGGCCGAGCCGGTAGGCAAGCACCCCCGCGCTTGCCAGCGGCAGCAGGATCGAAGCCCCGAAGACGGGCACGATGACCACGTGAGTCAGCGGTGCGACCAGGAGCGCGGAGACGTCCACCACCAGCGCCGCCACCAGCGGAAGGTAGGCTCCGTAGCGCTTTTCGCGAGCGGTCCAGCAGGGCGAGAACCAGACCAGCACCACTCCCAGGACCCAGCCGACAGGCAGAAGGGGAAAGACCAACCCGGAGAAGCCGACAAGCAGGAGTGCCGCAATCTCGAGCGGCCCCGGGCCTCGCTCCAGGAGGCCGAGGCCCGCTCGGGCCTCCGCGGCGATGTCGGCGGGGTGGCCCAGACGCTGGAGGATGTCCAGGACGTCGCTGTCCGTCTCCTGCTTGAGCGCTCCGCGGGCCTCCGCTATGTGCTCGCGGATCTCCTCCACCATCTCTTCGCGACGGGCCGGGGGAAGCCCCGACAGCGCCTCACGGAGTCTGCCCACGTACCCGGCGATGATCGGGTCGGCGTGGGGAGCCCTCATGGCCGTGCTCGCAGGAGCTGGTCGACGGCCGCGCGAAATCGGGCCCACTCGCTCCTGAAAGCAGCCAGCGAGGCCCGGCCTGCGGGCGTGAGCTGGTAGTAGCGCCGCGGCGGTCCGCTCACCGACTCCCGCCATGTGGTCTCGACGGCTCCATCGCGGCGCAGCCGGCTGAGGAGCGGGTAGATCGTTCCCTCACTGGTCACCATTCCCTCCACTTCCGCCAGGCGCTGGATCAGCTCGAACCCATAGCGTTCGCGTTCCTCTAGCAGCGCCATGACGCAGAACTCCAGCGCGCCCCGGCGCATCTGGGCGATCAGCGCCTCGTTGGCCGGCCGGTCAGCTACCATGCCGTGCATGGTACTAGGTCAGAGCTGGATCGGGCGCCTTAACAGGCGGTGTTCCGGCGTCGGGAAGCGGCGAGTAAGCTGCGGAGAACAGGTGTTCGAGGGCGATGACGAAAGTGATGCGGCGGATCGATAGCGAGCAGCGGCGGGCGCGGCTGGCGCTGCGCCACCACCTGGCCCCGGAGGCGCGGGCTGAGACCGCGGTGGAGGTGGCGCGGGCGATGGTCGCCCTCCACGGCACCGACCCGGCGTCGGTCTTCCTGGCGGCCTGGGCCCGTACTCGCCGCGCCGATGCAGGCGGCCTGGAGCGCGCGCTCTACGAGGAACGCAGCCTGCTGCGCGTGCTGGGAATGCGCC
>JALYYF010000137.1 GCA_030946725.1 Candidatus Dormiibacterota bacterium | reverse complement strand
GCTCGGTGTACTCCGTCCGTTCCACGCCGCCGACCTGACGCAGCTCGTTGAGCACGCCTTCCCGCCCGTAGGGCACCAGCAGCTCCAGCGCGACCATCTCGGAGTCGGAGGCGTCGTCAATCGCCTGACCCATCCCGTCCAGGCCGATCCGCCGGAGCGCCGACACCGATACGACCCTGGGGTAGCGCTCACCGAACGCGGTCGCCACGCGTCGCAGGCTTGCGGGCCCCAGCAGGTCGGTCTTGTTTAGCGCCAGGACCGTCGGCTTGCTGCCGGCACCCAGCTCGGCGAGCACCTCCTCAACGGTCTGCGCCTGGTCCAGCGCGGCGGGGGCGGAGGCGTCCACCACGTGAAGCAGGACGTCCGCGTACACGACCTCTTCGAGCGTGGCCCGGAAGGCGGCCACCAGGTCTGTCGGCAGCTTCTGGATGAAACCGACCGTGTCGGTCAGCAGGATCTCGCGGCCCGAAGGCAGGGCGAGCCGGCGGACCGTGGGGTCGAGCGTCGCGAAGAGCCTGTCCTCCGCCGCGATCCCGGCACCGGTCAGGGCGTTCATGAGGGTCGACTTGCCGGTGTTGGTGTAGCCGACTATGGCGACAGTCAGCAGCCTCGAGCCGCGCCTGGCCGAGCGCAGGTGCTCGCGCTGGGAACGGACCTGCTCCAGCTCCTGCTCCAGAGTGCGCAGCCGGCGCCGGATGCGGCGCCTCTCGACCTCGATCTGCTGCTCACCGGGACCGCCCCGGGTGCCGATGCCGCCGACCTGGCGGTGGTAGTCGTAGGCGCCGACAAGGCGAGGGAGCAGGTGATGAAGCTGTGCCGACTCCACCTGCAGGCGGCCCTCCCGTGTCCGGGCGTGCTGGGCGAAGATGTCGAGGATGAGCTCGGTCCGGTCGACGACGCGGACCTTCAGCTCCCGCTCCAGGTTCCGCTGCTGGCGGGGGCTCAGGTCCTCGTTGCAGATGACCAGGTCGTAGCGCAGGTCCTCGCGACGCTCGCGTATCTCCGCGACCTTGCCCCGGCCTACGAAGAGCGCCGGGTCCACCTGGTCTCTGCGCTGGATGTCCGCCTGTACGATCTCGCCGCCGGCCGTGCGCGTCAGGTCCTCCAGCTCTCGCATCTGCTCGGCGGTGGTCTCGGCGCTGGTACCCGGCAGGAGGACGCCGATCAGGTATGCGCGCTCGCGCCGGGGCTCCGTATTGATCAACTCAGACGATCTCGCAGGAACTCCAGGATACGGGGCACGGGGTCCTCGGCCGCGTCGAACCAGGTGATGCGAGGATCCCGGCGCAGCCAGCGCAGCTGCCGGCGGGCGTAGCGGCGGTTGGAGCGGGCCATCGTCTCCGGCAGCTGCTCGAGGTCGATCTCGCCGCGCAGGAGACCTGCCGCCTCGGCATAGCCGATTCCGGTCAGGACCGGGGCGTCCGGAGGAACGCCGACGGCGAGGGCGGTTCGGGTCTCCTCGACCACTCCCCGTTCGACCTGCCGCCGCGAGCGTTCGGCGAGCCGCCCATCGATGACGCTTAGCTCGGCTGTCAGCCCAATCCGGATCGGTGTCCAGGGCGGCGGGGCGCGCCGCCGCAGGCGCTCGAGCGGCGCGCCCGCCACCTCCAGCACCTCGATCGCACGAACCAGCCGGGGACGGTTGCGCTCATCCAGCGCAGCGGTGGGGTCCAGCGTGTGAACCAGGGCCACCAGCTGTTCCAGCGGCAGCGCTTCCAGCTCGGCCCGGCGCTCCGGCCGGGGTGGCACCCCGGCCAGAGAGAAGCCGTCCATCAGCGCGTCCGCCCAGAGCATGCTGCCACCCTCGACGATGGCGATGCGTCCGCGGGCGGCGATCTCCGCGAGCGCGGCGCCGGCGGCCTGCACGAAGTCGAAGACCGTGAACAGGCGGGCGGGGTCGGCGATCCCGACCAGGTGATAGCGGACCTCCCGCATCTCCTCGGGCGAAGGCTTGTTGGTGGCGACGTCGAGCCGGTCGTAGACCTGCCGGGAATCGCAGACCAGGATCTCGCCTTCAAGCGCCTGGGCCAGCTCGAATGCGACCCGGCTCTTCCCCACCCCGGTCGGTCCCAGGATGACGGGGACCTTGATCCCGGCCATCGGATCAGGGGCCTCGAGGGACACGGCCGGCTCAGTAGTTTCGACGGAAATGACGCTTCAACTCCTGCCAGTCCAGGACCAGCCGTGTGGGCCGCCCGTGCGGGCAGGTCACCGAGTTCTCCGCCGTCTCCAGCTCGCTGAGCAGCCGTCGCTGCTCCGAAAGCTCCAGCGGGTCACCGAAACGCACTGCTGAGTGGCAGGCGAGCGCCGCCGCCGCCGCCTCGGCCCAGGCGTGGCTGCGGCTGTCCGCCAGCGTCGACAGCAACTGCTCCAGGGCTTCCAGGAGCCGGCCTGCCGGCGTCTCCACCGGCCCCGCCAGCAGCCGCACGGAGCCGGGACCGAAGTCCTCGAGCTCGAAGCCGAGCGAACGGAGGTGATCCCGGTGATCGGCGGCCGCAGCCGCCTGTGCCGGTTCCAGCTCGACGGTCTCGGGCAGCAGCAGTGGCTGGCTCGGCGCGGAGCCCTCGCGCAGGCGAGCCAGGAAGCGGTTGTACAGAACGCGCTCATGCGCTGCGTGCTGGTCGACCAGGACCACGCCGTCGGGTCCCTCGGCGACCAGGTAGCCGGCCAGCACCTGCCCGAGGGGCCGCAAGGGGTCCCGGGCAGCCGAGGCCGAATCAGGCTCCGACGAGGCCTGGTAGAGGGCTGCCGGCGCTTCGTGCAACACCGGAGAGCGGAGCCCGCGCGGTGGGGCGGCCGCCGGTAGCGGCCGCAGCTGGTAGGGACGGCTGCCGGAAAGAGCTGCGCGCAGGGCCTGCTGCAGCGCGGCGAACACCCCTCCGTCGGATCGAAACCTGACCTCGCGCTTGGTCGGGTGCACGTTCACGTCGACCTCCGACGCCGGGACGCTGAGGTCCAGGACCACGACCGGATAACGCCCGCGCTCCAGCGCTCCCTGATAGCACTCCTCGATCGCGAAGCCGAGCGACCGGGAGGCCACCGGGCGGCGGTTCACGCCCAGCAGGATGCCGTCGCGGCTGCCTCGGGAGAGGCTCGGCTGTGAGGCCAGGCCGCGCACGCCGTCCGCCTCCACCTCCAGGAGCTCAGCGGCCACCGCCTCCCCGAGCAGGGCCCCGGCGGCCGCTCGGAGGCCTCCCCGCCCCGGTGTACGCAGAGCCGCGCGGCCGTCGACGGCCACCTCGAATCTGACCTCCGGGTAGAGCAGGGCGAGCCCGTGCGCCGCCTTCAGGCAGGCGGCGGTCTCGGTGGCCGGACTCCTCAGAAACTTGAGCCGTGCCGGCGTGTTGGCGAAGAGATCGCGGACCTCGATCACCGTGCCGGGGACCGGCATGGCGACGCCTTCTTCGAGCACCTCGCCGGCCCGCAGCCGGATGCGAGCTCCGTTGCTGCGGGCCTCCAGCTCGGAGACCGCGGCAATGCTGGCCAGGGCCTCCCCCCGGAAACCGAGGCTCGAGATGGCTTCCAGGTCCGCGACGCTGGACAGCTTGCTGGTGGCGTGTCTCCGGAAGGCCAGGCCCAGCTCCTCGGCGGGGATGCCGCCAGCGTCGTCGGAGACCCGGATGAGCGTCCGTCCGGCCCCCCTGACTTCGACGCTCACCCTGTGGGCGCCGGCGTCGAGCGAGTTTTCGATCAGCTCCTTCACGACCGAGGCCGGACGCTCCACCACCTC
>JALYYF010000105.1 GCA_030946725.1 Candidatus Dormiibacterota bacterium | reverse complement strand
TCACGGATCGCGGGCTGGTCGGTCAGCAGCATCACCAGCCGGTCAACGCCCACCCCGAGGCCGCCCGTCGGCGGCAGCCCGTACTCGAGGGCCCGGATGTAGTCCTCGTCGAAGGGATGCGCTTCCTCGAAGCCCGCCGCCCGCTCGGCGGCCTGTGCCTCGAATCGGCGGCGCTGGTCCAGAGGGTCGGTGAGCTCGGTGAAGGCGTTGGCAAGCTCCCGCCCGCCGGCGATCAGCTCGAACCGCTCCACAAAGCGCGGGTCGTCCGCCCGGCGCCGCGCCAACGGCGACACCTCGACCGGATAGTCCATGACAAAAGTGGGCTGGCGGAGGTTCGGCTCCACCTGCTCCTCGTAGGCCTCGACGAGCTCGGCGCCGGCAAGCTCCGTCCCTGTGAGCTCGCGCACCAGGTCCACCATCCGGGCCCGCCTGAACGGAGGCCGGAGGTCGATCTTCTCGCCCTGGTAGGTGACCTCCAGGCCCCCGCCGGCCGCCGTGGCCGCGGCCTCGACGATCGCCTCCGTCAGCGCCATCATGTCCTCGTAGTCGGCGTAGGCCTGGTAGGCCTCCAGCATCGTGAACTCGGGGTTGTGCTTGGGCGAGACCCCCTCGTTGCGAAAGACGCGGCCGATCTCGTAGACGCGCTCCAGGCCGCCCACCACCAGTCTCTTCAGATAGAGCTCGAGCGCAATGCGAAGGTAGAAGTCGCGGTGCAGCGCGTTGTAGTGGGTGGCGAAGGGCGTGGCGTGGCCACCACCCGGGATCTCGTGCAGCACGGGCGTCTCCACCTCCAGGAAGCCCTTCGAGTCGAGGAGCGCCCGGATCGCGGAGATGATTCTCGAGCGGGCGACGAAGGCGTCCCGTACCTCCTGGTTCACTATCAGGTCGACATAGCGCTGCCGGTAGCGGGTCTCCACGTCCTTCAGCCCATGCCATTTCTCGGGCAGCGGCCGCAAGGACTTGCTGAGCAGCTCGAAGCTCTCCACCCACACGCTGGGCTCGCCACGCCGTGTCCGCCTCACCTTTCCCGAGGCTCCGATCAAATCCCCGGTGTCCAGGTCGACGAACCTCTCGTACTCTCGCTCGCCGAGGACGTCCCGCTGCGCCACCAGCTGGATCTCGCCCGAGCCGTCACGCAGCCTCGTGAACGCCATGCCCCCGGTCACCCGTTTCACCATCAGCCGTCCGGCCACAGAGACAGGACCGGCTTCAGCGTCCCCCTCAGGACCCAGAACTGACAGCGCCTCCGCCGCGGTGTGAGTGCGGCCGAAGTCGCGCCGGTATGGTTCGATGCCGTCGGCGACGAGTCGCTCCAGCTTGTCGCGGCGGTCCCGCTCGACAGGCGATAGCTCGTCTTCGTGATCAGTCACTGCGCCCGAAAGGGTAAGTGACTAGTTGATGGAAAGGATCTTGACGCGGCTGGTGCCGATTGGCGAGGTCCACTCGACCTCGTCGCCAGGCCTGTGGCCGAGCAAGGCTCGCCCCAGCGGGCTTTCGTTCGAGATGCGGCCGGCCAGAGGGTCCGCCTCCGCCGCTCCTACGATCGAGTAGGACTCCTCGCCCTCGTCCGAAGACACCTTCACCTGCGAGCCGACGGCCACCACGCCCCTCTGGCGCGGTTCCTCTTCGATCATGACCGCGTTCCGGACCATGGCCTCCAGGGTCTGGATCCTGCCCTCGACCAGGCTCTGCTCGTTCTTGGCCTCTGTGTATTCGGCGTTCTCGGCTATGTCGCCGAAGTCTCGAGCCTGGCGGATCCGTTCCGCCACCTCGGTGCGACGCACGTTCACGAGCTGTTCCAGCTCGTCTTCGAGCGCCCTCAACCCCTCCTTAGTCAGCAGTACAGGCTTTTCGTCCATAGGAAAGCGCCGATTCTATCACCGGACATCTGGATCTGTGAGCCAATCAGGCCGTCGGCGGATGAGCGGCGGCCCACCGAGCCAGGGCGGCCGCCCGCCTGCTGATGCTGCGCACCTGGCCCGCCACATCGAGCCGGCGCAGCTCTAGAGACCGGTCCGCGCTCCAGGGCGGACTGTGCGATCCTCGCCGCACCTGGTCCGCCACCCGGCGGTGAGCCTCGCGGAAGGCGATCCCCTCAGAGACCAGCTGCTCGGCGCTGTCCGTGGCCAGCAGGGCGGGGTCTGCGAGGGCCGCCACCAACCGCTCCTGGTCGAACTGAAGGTTCTCGACCAGGAGCCGAGCGGCGCCCACGCAGTCGAGGGCGTTGTCGACCGCCGCGAAGAGCGCCATCTTGTCTTCCTGCAGGTCGCGGTCATAGGCGAGCGGCAGGCCCTTGAGAACGGTGGCCAGGGCCGTGAAACTTCCGATGGCCCGTCCGCTGCGTCCGCGCAGCAGCTCCGCGACGTCCGGGTTCTTCTTCTGCGGCATCAGGCTGGAGCCCGTCGCCACGCGATCGGGAAGCCTGAGGAAGCCGAATTCGGCGCTCGCCCAGAGCACCAGGTCCTCGGCCAGCCGGCTCAGGTGCACTCCGATCGCGACACAGGCGAAGACCAGGTCGAGCGCGAAGTCGCGGTCCGCCACCGCATCCATCGAGTTCCCCGCCAGCGCCTTGAAATCGAGCTCCCGGGCCACCACCTCACGCGGGATGACCAGCGTCCTGCCGGCCAGCGCCCCTGCCCCGAGCGGCATCACGTCCGCCGACTCATAGGCGTGCCGGACGCGGTCCGAGTCCCTGAGCAGGGGCTCGGCGTGGGCCAGCAGGTGGTGCCCGACCGTCACCGGCTGCGCCCGCTGCAGGTGCGTGTAGCCGGGCATTCCCAGCTCCGCATGCGCCCGCGCCTGCTCGGCAAGAGCCCCGACCAGCTCAGCCAGCGAGCCGGCGAGAGCCCCGCAGGCGGCCCGGCAATAGAGCCTCAAGTCCAGCGCCACCTGGTCGTTGCGCGAGCGACCCGCGTGGAGCCTGGCCCCGGCCTCCGGGTGGAGCTCGGTCAGGCGGCGCTCAACCGCGGTGTGGATGTCCTCGTCCGAGTCACGGAAGACGAAGCTGCCATCCGCGATCTCGGCCAGCACCTGGCTCAGCCCCGCCTCGGCGCCGCGCAGCTGCTCTTCATCCAGCAGGCCTGCCGCGCGAAGTGCCCGGGCATGAGCGATGGAGCCTGCGATGTCGTAGGGCGCCAGCTCGACGTCCACCTCCAGGGAGCTGGCGAAGCGCTCCAGGTCGGGCAGCAGCCCTTCCTCGAAGCGCCCGCTGTAGAGCTTGCCCCCGGCTCCGCCGCCGGCCGCTATGGGGCCAGCCTCTTGAGCTCGGCGGGAAGCAGCTTCTCGAGGTCCAGGCTGGAGAGCTTGCCCTGGACCTCGGCGGCCGTTCGCACGCTCATTCCGAAGAGCTTGATGAAGCCCCGTGCCGCGCTCTGGTCGAACTCGTCGCCGCGCCCGTAGGTCGCCAGCTCCATCCGGTACAGCTGCTCGGGCGCCTTGCGGCCGACGACGGACGAGAAGCCCCGGTAGAGCTTGAGCCGGACGTCGCCGCTGACGTGGCGCTGAGTCTGGGCGACGAAGGCGTAGAGCGCCTCGCGCAGCGGGCTGAACCAGAGCCCGTCGTAGACGATCTGCGCCCACTGGGCGGCGACCTGGTCCTTGAAGCGCGCCACGTCCTTGGTCAGCGTGATGTCCTCGAGCGCCTGGTGAGCCTGCAGCAGCAGTACCGCCGCCGGCGCCTCGTAGATCTCGCGCGACTTTATCCCGATCAGGCGGTTCTCCAGGTGATCGATCCGGCCCACGCCGTTGGCGCCGCCGACGGCGTTGAGACGCTGGACCAGCTCGACGGCCGGCACCCGCTCGCCATCGAGCGAAACCGGCACCCCTTCCTCGAAGCCGATCTCCACGTACGTGGCCTGTTCCGGGCAGCGCTGCGGGTCGGTCGTCCACTCGTAGACGTCGGCCGGCGGCTCCGCCCAGGGATCCTCCAGGATGCCGGCCTCGATGGAGCGTCCCCAGAGGTTCTCGTCGGTCGAGTAGGGCGACTCCACGCTGGCCGGGACCTCGATGTCGTGCTCCCGGGCGTACTCGATCTCGTCCTCGCGGTTCATGCCCCACTCGCGGACGGGCGCCACCACCTCGAGCTCCGGCGCCAGGGCGGCCGTGGTGAGGTCGAAGCGGACCTGGTCGTTTCCCTTTCCGGTACAGCCGTGGGCGACGCCCTGGGCGCCCTCGCGGCGGGCGATCTGGACCAGTAGGGCCGCGATCAGAGGCCGGCCCAGGGCGGTGGCCAGGGGGTACTCCTTCTCGTAGAGCGCGCCCGTCTGGAGCGACGGCCAGACGAAGTCGCGGAGGAATGGCACCTTGCCGTCCACGACGTAGGCCGCCACGGCGCCCACGCGAAGGGCCCGCTCCTGGATCGCATCCAGGTCCTTCTTCTCGCCCAGGTCGATCGTGAGGGCGACCACGTCGTAGCCCTGGTCACCGAGCCAGCGGATCGCAACGGAGGTGTCCAGGCCACCCGAATAGGCCAGGACCAGCTTCTTCCGATCAGCCACCGAGGAACCTCCGGAGCCCTTCCGAGGCGTCGCGGTCCGCGAGCACGGCGAGGATCGTATCGTCCCCGGCGACCGTCCCGGCGAGGCCCTCCAGCTCTGCCTCGTCCACGGCCCTGGCGACCAGGTTGGCCGTGCCGGGAGGCGTGCGGATGACCATCAGGAACTCGACCTGGGTCATGGAGAGGACCAGCTCGCTCACCGCCGCGACCGGCATGCCGGGCCGGTAGCCCTCTCCGGTCCGGACCAGCCCGAGCTCCTGGACGTCACGTGACACCGTCGCCTGGGTGGCCGCGAAGCCACGCTCCCCGAGCGCCCGGGCGAGCTCGTGCTGCGTGTGCACGGGACGGTCCCGGACCAGCTCCAGGATCGCGCGCTGACGGTCCTCTTTCATCCGGCCCGGTTGGCCTGCGCCCGCTTGATGCCGGCCACCGCGCGGTCGATCTCGTCGGCCTGGATGACGAGCGGCGGCACCAATCGCAGGGTGTAGTCGTCCACGGCGTTCACTATCACGCCCTCGGCCAGGCAGTGCGCCTGGAGGTCCCTGGCCACCGGCCGCTCGAAGACCGCCGCCAGCATCAGCCCCCGGCCTCTCACCCGGCTCACGCCTTCCACCTCGCTGAGGCTGCTCGCCAGCAGCTCCCCCATCTCGGCGGCGTGGCCGACCAGTCCCTCCTCCTCGATCACCCGGAGCACCGCCAGGGCCGCGCTGCAGGCGAGAGGGTTGCCGCCGAAGGTGGAACCGTGATCGCCCGGCTCGAAGACGTCGGCCCGTGAGGCGGCGAGGCAGGCGCCGATCGGCACGCCCCCACCCAGGCCCTTGGCCAGCGTCATCACGTCCGGGGTGATGCCGTGGTGCTGGTGCGCGAACCAGCGACCGGTACGCCCGAGGCCGGTCTGGACCTCGTCCATGATCAGGAGGAGGTCCTGCTCGTCGCACCACCGGCGCAGCCCCTCGAGGTAGCCCGCGGGGGGAGGCAGCACACCGATCTCGCCCATTATCGGCTCGACCATCACCGCCACCGTCTCCGGCCTCGTCGCCTGCTGCACCGCCTCCAGGTCTCCCCAGAGCACGTGCCGGAAGCCTGTGGGCAGCGGCGCGAAGGGCGCCGAGTACTTCTCCTGGCCTCCGGCTGTCACGGTCGCCAGCGTGCGGCCGTGGAAGGAGCCTTCCGCCGTGATGATCTCGTAGGCGCCGTGGCGATGCAGATGCCCCCACTTGCGCGCGATCTTGATCGCCGCCTCGTTGGCCTCAGCACCGCTGTTGGCGAGAAACACCCGGCTGGGGAAGGAGAGCTCGACCAGGCGCCTGGCCAGCGCGACCTGCGGCTCGCTGTAGTAGAGGTTCGAGGTATGGATGAGGCGGCTGGACTGCTCGGCCACCGCCTGGACGACGGCCGGGTGCGAATGTCCCAGAAGGTTGACGGCGATGCCCGCCACCAGGTCCAGGTACTCCCGCCCGGCGTCGTCGCGGACGCTGACGCCTCTCCCCTCGACCAGCGTCAGCGGCAGCCGCTTGAAGGTGCCCATCAGGTAGGTGTGCTCGGCCTCGACCAGGTCCTCGGAGGTCATGGCGAGACCATGGTCCCGATCCCGCCCTCGGTGAAGAGCTCGAGGAGCAGCGAATGCGGTGTGCGGCCGTCGATGATGTGGGCCAGCGGGACACCGTCCAGAGCTCGCAGGCAGGCTTCCAGCTTCGGGATCATCCCACCGGATACCGCCCCGCTCTCGAGCATCTCCAACGCCTGTGAGCGCTTCAGCTCGCTGATCACGCCGCTCTCCCCGTTCAGCACGCCCGGCACGTCGGTCATCAGGATCAGCTTGGCCGCTCCCAGGGCCACCGCCACCTCGCCGGCCACGGTGTCCGCGTTGATGTTGTAGGCGTTGCCGTCGTAGCCCAGCCCGATCGAGGCGATGACGGGGATGTATCCACGCTGGAGGAGGGCCGTTATCGGCTCGGGGTTGACCTGGGTCACCTTGCCCACGAAGCCGAGGCCCGGGTCCAGCCGCTCGGCGATGATGCTGGGACCGTCCTCGCCGGACATGCCCACCGACTGGCCTCCCAGCCGGTTGATGCTGGCCACCAGGTCGGGGTTCACCTTCCCGGTCAGCACCATCTTGACCACCTCCATGGTCGGCTCGTCGGTCACCCGCAGTCCGTCCTTGAACTGGGAGCTGAGGCCGAGGCGCTCGCTCATGGCGGTGATCTCGGGGCCGCCGCCGTGCACCAGCACCGGCAGCATGCCCACGTAGCGGAGGAGGACGACGTCCAGCAGCGTCTCCTCCTTGCGCTGCTCGATGGCGTTCCCCCCCACCTTGACGACCACGGTCTGACCATGGAATCGGCGAATGTAAGGAAGCGCCTCCACCAGCACCCGGGCCCGGTCGGCAACCTCGATCGTCATCTCCACCTCAAGTCGTGTAGTCCGCGTTGATCCGGACGTACTCCTCGGACAGGTCGCAGCCCCAGGCCTCGGCGGCCCCGTCTCCCAGCCCCAGGTCGGCGTGGATCTCGATCTCCGGCTCCTCGAAGGCCCGCCGGATGGATTCGAGGTCCACGTCCACTCCGGCTCCCGTCGCGAACACCGTGAGCCCCGCGATGTCCACGCGGAGGCGATCGATGGCCAGTTCGGAACCGCTGTAGCCGAGCGCGCAGACGATGCGGCCCCAGTTGGGGTCACCACCGTGGATGGCTGACTTCACCAGGTTGCTCGATGCCACGGCACGGGCCGCCAGGCGGGCCTGCGCGTCGTCCGGCGCGCCGCTGACCCGAACCGTCATCAGCTTGGTCGCCCCCTCGCCGTCGCGGGCTATCTTGCGCGCCAGCTCACGGGCGACCTCCAGGATGGCGGCCTCCAGCGCCTCGGCTTCGGGTGTCCCCGGCTCCGCCCGCGGGTTCCTGGCGGCCCCGTTGGCCATGATCAGGAATGTGTCGTTGGTCGAGCTGTCGCCGTCGACCGTCACCTGGTTGAAGCTGCGGTCGGCGATCGAGCGCACGACCGAGGCCACCCATCCCGGGGCCACCGCCGCGTCCGTCGTCACGTAGGCCAGCATCGTCGCCATGTTGGGATGGATCATGCCGGAGCCCTTGGCCATCCCGCCGACGCGGACCGGCACTCCGCCCAGCTCGAGCTCCAGGGCGTGGACCTTGGGCACGGTGTCGGTCGTCATGATGGCCCGCGCAGCCGCCTCGCCCCCCTCGGGGGTGAGCGAGCGGCAGGCCTCCCTGATCCCGTGCTTGACCGCGTCCATGGGCAGAAAGCGGCCGATCACGCCCGTGGTGCCCACCAGCACCTGGTTCGGCTCCAGATCCACCTGGTCGGAGGTCAGCTTGGCCATCTGCAGGGCGTCGCGAAAGCCCTGCGCACCGGTGCAAGCGTTGGCGTTGCCGGAGCAGACGACCAGCGCCTGCAGCCGGTTGACCTTCAGATGCAGCTGGTCGATCACGACCGAGGCACTCTTCACGCGGTTGGTCGTGAAGACGCCGCCGGAGTCGCAGGGGAGGGTGCTGGCCACCACGGCGAGGTCTTCGCGCTGACCGCTGGGCAGCGCGGAGGCGCCCGCCGTGAAGGCCTTGATCCCGCACGCCGCGACGCCGGCCGACCAGCCCTTGGGCGCGGTCAGGCCTCCCGGCACGACGTTCGGGCGCGACTCTACGGCCACTGCAGGGGACCTCTGAGACCCTCGCTCCGGTCGAGGTCGAAGGCCAGGTTGAAGCACTCGACACCCTGGCCCGAGGCGCCCTTGACCAGGTTGTCGATGGCGGCGGTGACCACCGCCTTACCGTCCTGCGCCGCGACGTTCACCAGGCAGTAGTTGCTGTGGCTGACCAGCTTCGTGGTCGGCGTCTGGTCGACCACACGGGTGAAGGGCTGGCCGGCGTAGAACTCGCGGTACGCGTCCTGGAGCTCGGGGAGCGATCCCTTGAGGTCGAAGTAGCAGGTCTGGAGGATGCCTCTCACCATGGGCACGAGGTGGGGCACGAAGGTGAGGCGGGGCGGTTCGCCGCCGTTGAGAGCGGCCAGCTCCTGGAGGACCTCCGGCAGGTGCCGGTGGCCCCCGATGGCATACGCGCCGACCGACTCGTTCACCTCGCTGAAATGGGTGCCCAGCCCGACGCCGCGACCGGCGCCGGAGACCCCCGACTTGCCGTCCACGACCACGTCGGACGCGATCAGTCCGGCCGCGGCCGCCGGCGCCAGCGCCAGGATGGCCGCCGTCGAGTAGCAGCCCGGGACCGCGACCAGGCGCGCCGACCTGATCTCGTCCCCGTGGAGCTCGGGCAGCCCCAGAACCGCCTTCGGCAGCAGGTCGGGCCGGGGGTGCTCCTGGCGGTACCAGGTCACGTACAGCGAGGGGTCGTGGAGCCGGAAGTCGGCGCTCATGTCGACCACCCTGGCTCCGGCCTCGAGCCAGGCGGCGACCCGGCCCGCGGCCGCGTTGTGCGGCAGGCAGCTGAAGACGACGTCGACTTCTGCGGCGTCCGCCTCCTGGGAGAACACACCCTCGGCATCGAGCAGCGGGAAGGCCGAGGTGTAAGGCTTGCCGGCGAAGGACCGCGAGGTCAGCTGGGCGAGCTCGACGTGCGGGTGGCGGGCGAGGAGATTCACCGCCGTCATCCCCGCATAGCCGGTCGCGCCGGCGACCGCCGCCCTCACCCTCACGATCGCATCAATATACAGTCTCTGCGCATGATTATTCAACGACCTCGCCGGCTTCATTGAAAAAACAGCTGCGAGCGCCCGTGTGGCAGGCCGGTCCGTGGGGCCGGACGCGAAGCAGGACGCTGTCCAGGTCACAGTCGAGACGGACCTCCACCACGTCCAGGTAGTTGCCCGAGGTGGCGCCCTTCTCCCAGAGCCCACGCTGCCGCGAGCGGAACCACGCCCGGCCGGTCGAGCGGGTGAGCCGCCACGCCTCCTCGTCCTGGTAGGCCAGCATCAGGACTTCGCCCGTCTCGGCGTCCTGGACCACGGCGGGGACCGGGCCTTTGGAGAAGTCCGGGGTCACCTCCGGACCTCCAGGCCGCGAGCGGCCAGGTCGGCCTTCGCGGCCTCGATGCTGAGCTCGCCGAAGTGGAAGATGGAGGCCGCCAGGACCGCCTCGGCGCCACCGCTGGTCAGCGCCTCGAACATGTGCAGCGTGTTCCCGGCGCCGCCGGAGGCGATGACCGGCAGGCGCACGGCGTCGCTGACGGCGCGGGTCAGCTCCAGGTCGTAGCCGTCGAGCGTTCCGTCGCGGTCCATCGACGTGAGCAGGATCTCGCCCGCCCCCAGCCGCTCGCCCTCCGCCGCCCACTCGACGGCGTCACGGCCGGTCGGCCGGCGGCCGCCGTGTGAGTAGACCTCCCAGCCACCGCCCTCCTCCCGCCGGCGGGCGTCGATCGCCAGCACCACGCACTGTGCTCCGAAGAGCTCCGCGCCGGCGGTCAACAGAGTCGGATCGGCCAGCGCGGCGCTGTTGACCGAGACCTTGTCGGCCCCGTGGGAGAGGAGCTCCTGCATGTCCTCAACGCTCCGCACGCCCCCGCCGACCGTGAGCGGGATGAAGACCCGGTCCGCGGTTCGAGCCACGACGTCCAGGAGCACCTTGCGTTCGTCGGAGGAGGCGGTGATGTCGAGGAAGACCAGCTCATCCGCCCCGGCCCGGTCGTACACCGCGGCCAGCTCCGGCGGATCACCGGCGTCGCGGAGCTCCTGGAATCGGACGCCCTTGACGACGCGCCCGCCGGTGACGTCCAGGCAGGGGATGATCCTCTTAGCCGGCACCGCAGATCTCGAGGAAGTTGGAGTAGACCTTGAGGCCGGTCTCCCCGCTCTTCTCGGGGTGAAATTGCGTCCCCACCACGTTGAGCCGCCCGGCCGCCGCCGCCGGAGAGTGCTCCGTGGTCGCGATCGCCTGAAAAGAGCCCTCGGGCGTGTAGGAGTGCACGAAGTAGAGGTAGGAGTCGTCGGCGATGCCCTGCCAGAGCGGCGACCACTCCGTCTGCCTGACCTTGCACCAACCGATCACCGGCAGCCGCAGCGAGCCGGAGATCTGCACCACCCGGCCGGAGAGCAGGCCCAGTCCCTGGTGCCGGCCGTGCTCCTCCGACTCGTCGAAGAGCAGCTGGTATCCGAGGCAGACGCCAAGCAGCGGCTTGCCCTTGCGCGCCTGCTCCACGACCCACCGCCCCAGGTTCCCCTGCTCGAGCTTGCGAAGCGCAGGCCCAAAGGCCCCCACCCCCGGCAGCACCAATCCGTTGGCAGCCGCCAGCTCATCGAGGTCTGATGTCAACCGAGGATTTGCGCCGGCCTGGAGCAGCGCCCTCTCGACGCTCCGCAGGTTGCCCACCCCGTAATCGACGATTGCAATCATCGGACGCCTTGCTCTCCCTCCCCCTTGCGGGGAGGGTAAGGGAGGGGGTCTCTCGTGGTCACCCAAGCAACCCCTTGGAGGACGGCACGCCGCCCCCACCAACGCTCATCGCCTCCCGCAGCGCCAGCCCGAGCGCCTTGTGCGCCGACTCCGCAATGTGGTGCCGGTTCCGCCCCCGGATCAGATCCACGTGCAGCGTCGCCCCGACGTGAATGGAGAACGCCCGCCACCACTCCTCCAGGGTCTCCGACTCCAGCGTCCCGATACGCCCCCGAAGCGGCAGGTTGTAGGAGATGTACGGCCTCTTCCCCAGGTCCAGCACGACGCGGGCCAGCGACTCGTCCAGCGGAGCGTAGGCGGCCGCGAAGCGTGTGATGCCGGCGCGATCCCCAAGCGCCTGCGAGAGCGCCTCCCCGAGCACGATGCCAGCGTCCTCCATCAGGTGGTGCGGGTCCACGTGCACGTCCCCCCCTCCCGCGAGCCGTAGGTCGAAGGCCCCGTAGCGGGCGGTCTGCTCGAGCATGTGATCCAGGAAGGGCAGCCCGGTCCCGACCTCTATCCCCCGCCCCGCGTCGAGGCAGACCTCGCAGAGCAGCTGCGTCTCCCGGCTGTTCCTTTCGACCCGGCCGCGCCGCTCAGACATCGTTCAATCGCACCTCGATCGCCCGTGCGTGGGCCGTGAGACCCTCCAGCTCGGCGAGCCTCCGAGCCGCCCCGCCGAGATCGGCGAGCTCTCCCGGAGTCACCTCCGCCACGCTGGTGCGCTTGAGGAAGCTGTACACCCCCAGTGGCGACGAGAAGCGGGCCGAGCCCCGGGTGGGAAGCGTGTGGTTGGGCCCGATCACGTAGTCGCCCAGCGACACCGGCGTGTGCGGGCCGAGGAATACCGCGCCCGCGTTCTCGATCTGCCCGAGGAGCCGTTCCGGGTTCTCGGTGACGATCT
>JALYYF010000082.1 GCA_030946725.1 Candidatus Dormiibacterota bacterium | reverse complement strand
GAAAGAGGCCGCGCCGGCGGTGTGCGGGCAGCGTGACGCAGTTCCAGACGTAGATCTCACCGGGTGCGGGCCGGATCTCGAGGCCCAGCTCACCGATCCACTCCGGGCCGGTCGAGAGCCAGCCGTATCCGGCGACCTCGCCGCCCGACCGTACGGCGAGACATCGGCAGCCTCGGGCCAGGCGTGCCAGAACGAGGTCACCCTCGGCGCCCATGACGGCCACGACCTCGGCCACCGTCCCGGGGCCGGCCTCCTCGATCACGACGCCGGGCGGGGGGCCGGGGTCGGGCCATCCGCCCGCCCGGCCCGGGTCGGCGGCCCACAGGATGGCTCGCCGACGCCGCCTCGTGAACGTCAGAAGCGGAAGAAGAGGCGGCGGACCTGCTCTATGACCTCGGGGTCGCCGGTAGCCGCTCCGCCGGGAAAGCGCCCGAAGGTGGTCAGCACGAAGTCCGAAGGCGTGTAGCGGAAGAGAGCGTCACAGCCTTCGAAGTTGCCCTCCTCGGGCGCAGAGTCCCACTGGCCGTCCTTGACGGTGACTCGCCAGCGACCGCCCCAGGGACCCGATACATCCATCCCGTAGACGCAGTCGACACCCTTTGCGGAGTCCTGGTCGACGGTGTACTTCATGATGATGTGGCAGTAGGGGATCAGGACACCGGCCGTCGCCTCGTCGATCTCAGCGAGCTTGTCACCGAGCCCGTACTCGATGTCATACGGGTGGATGCCGTAATCCATGATCTGGAACGCCGGGTAGAACCCCGCGGGCACCGGGCCCATGTAGGGATGAGTCACGATGAAACCGGTCCACTCCTCGGGCGTCAGAGCCTCGAGCATCGCCAGCATCTGGTCCGCGTCCCGCCTCAGGCGCGCCAGCGCCTCCTCGCGAGGCAGCTTGCGGAACTCCAACGCATGGTCGTTCAGCTTCTCGCCCATCACCCCGAGGCCCAGGGCATTCGTCGTGTCGCCCTTCCTGGCGATCTCCCAGTTCTTGAAGTAGCCCTCGATCACATCGATCATGTGGCCGACCAGGTCACGGCCCTCCCACTCGGTGCACCGAGTCTGCAGGTTCCAGTTCTTCGGGTCCTCGACCATGTCGAAGAACCTCTTGCGGTCGCGGCGAAGGACCTCGAGGACGGTGTCCTTGCCTTCTGCGGCCATCGGGTTTACCGGGGTCAATACGGCGCTCATCGCCTGCTTCTCCTTCTCCTGGAGGTCAGCTCGGGGCCGGCCTCTCAACTTGATCGCGGCGCGTCAGCGCCGCCATCAGCCGCCGAACGTGCGCGATCTCGTCCGCGCTGACGACGTGGGCCATGCCTGGATAGAGCTGGATCTCGACCAGATCGCCTGGGCCAGGGTCTAAATGTCCTCCCCCCGCCGCGCGGGGAGAGGTTGGTGGGGGGCTGCGTTCGATATGCGCAGGACCGAATGGCCCTCTGGTACCGACCGCCCCCCCACGTCCCTCCCCCCGCGTGGCGGGGGGAGGACTGGGCTCGTCGATGTCCTCCGCAGTGGCGCCCCTGCCGTGCAGCAGCAGCATCGCGGCGGCCGCACGTTCGGCAGGCTGGCCCCTTTCGAGGACCGGCAGGCCGTGGTGGGGACCGCCCATCGGGTCAGCTCTTCGCGGGGGACCCCGCGAAGGTGGGTACCTCGAGTGGGGGGAGATTGAACTTCAGGTTCTCGCGCCGGTCCTCGTACTGGGGAGGAAGCTGAAGTGCGGATCCCAGCGCCTCGGCCGGCTCGTCCACCGTGAAGCCGGGCCGGTCGGTGGCGATCTCGAAGAGCACGCCACCCGGCTCCCGGAAGTAGATCGAGCGAAAGTACTTCCGTTCGATCACGGGGGTCACCTCACGGCCGGCGCTCACCAGGGCCTCTCGCCAGGCCAGCTCGTGGGCGTCGTCCGCAGCCCGCCAGGCCACGTGGTGGACGGTTCCCGTGGTCTCCCTGCCCTCGCGGGCGTCGGGCCTCTCCAGCAGCTCGACCAGCGCGTGCGGGCCGCCCTGGCCGGTCTGGTATCGCGTCCGACCCCGTTGCTGGTCGACCTCACCGAATCCCAGCGTCTCGGTCAGGAATCGGGCGCTGGGCCCTGTCTCCTCCAGGCACAGACCCACCGAATGGAAACCGCGGATCTGCTGGTCAGGATGAACCGGGCCATCCGTCCAGGGGACCCAGCGCTCGTCCGACGACTCGCCGACCAGCTCCAGGAGGATGCCGTCCGGGTCTTTGAGCGCGATCAGGTCGGAGCCGAAGCGGCGCTCCGCCCAGGCCTCGACCTTCAGCTCACGCAGCCGTCGCTCCCAGAAGTCGAGCGAGGCGGCCGGCACCTGGAAGGAGACCGCCAGCACCTGGCCGGTGCCCTGCGGACCCGGCGGCAGATGTGGCCAGCCGAAGAAGGTCATCGCGGTGCCCGGGGTGCCGAGACGGTCGCCGAAGTAGAGGTGATAGGTGTCGGGGACGTCGAAGTTGACCGTCTTCTTGATGAAGCGGAGCCCGAGCACCCCGACGTAGAAGTCGACGTTGCGCTGCACGTCGGCGGTGATCGCGGTGACGTGGTGGATGCCGGGAACGCTGGCGGGCATTGCGGCCACTCCTTGTGCCGTCTGGGACCTGGGAAGAGGCCATGTTAGTCCCCACCCTGCGATCCTGTCGAACTCGGATCGCTGCCTTCATCCCCTCCTGACCGTGAGTGGCGTCTTGTAGCCGCTGGCGCCGAATGCCGCCTCGGGGACGAGCTCGACCCGCGCCCTGAAGGTCAGCCGCGCCCGAATCGCCGCCTCCAGCTCGGCCGCCAGCCCGCCGTCCGGCTGAGCTGCCGCGATGAGCGGCACCTCGACCTCGACCGGCACCGGTGGCTCGATGCTGAAGCTTCCCTTTGGGCGCACGACGCGCGCCCGTCCGGTGACTCGCGGCCGGAACTCACCGACGACGGCGACGATCGCGGTGGGGTAGACGTTGACGCCGCGCACTATGAACATGTCATCGCGGCGACCCAGGCAGCGCATCCGGAAGCTCGTTCTGCCGCAGTCGCAGGAAGTCCCCTCGACGCGGACGACGTCGCCGCCGCGAAAGCGAACCACCGGCATCGCCTCTCGCGTGAGGTGTGTGTAGACGAGCTCGCCGACCGCCCCCGTCTCGATCTCCATGAGCTCGTCGCTCTCGGGGTCGACGAGCTCTGGCCAGACGTGGCCGGTTCCGCAGAAGTGCATGCCCTGCTGGAGCGGGCATTCGCCGAACAGCGACGGCGCGACGTCGCCGATACCCATCACCTCGTTGACGGTGACGCCGAGCGCGCGCTGGATGTGGTCGCGAACCTCCGGGATGCCTCCGCCCGGCTCGCCGCCGGTGACCACGTGGACCAGGCCCATGCCATCCGAACCCTCCTGGGTGGAGGCCAGGCGGTTGGCCAGGTACTGCGCGAACGAGGGCGTCGAGACCAGCGTGTCAACGATCCCGGCACGCATCGCGAACAGCACCCGCTCGGTGTCGCCCGGCGCGACCGGCACCACACGAGGACCGATTCTCGAGAGCACGAAGCTGGTGTGGCCGGCCACGAAGGGCCCCGCGCCGAAGGTGCTGAGGACGCTGTGGTGATCGTGGATGCCGCTCGAGTAGTAGGTGCGGCTGCCGATGGCGGTCCAGGTCTCGACGTCCGCGGCGGAGAGCGCGATCAGGCTCGGCACCCCGGTCGTGCCGCTGGTCTGGTACACGCGCTTGACGCGCTCGGCCGGCACGCCGAGGTTGCTCCCGAAGGGAGGCGACTCCTCGATCGACTGCCGGAGATCGTCCTTGGTGGTGAAGGGCAGCCGCGACAGCTCGGCCAGCGGGGGCGGCCCCGGGCCCGCTCCAGCCTCGGCGAACTTGCGAGCGTAGAGAGGCGAGACCTCGCGCAGGCGCCTGGACTGGCTCTCCCAGGCGGCCGCCCCACGTGCCCTTACCTCGGCCGGAGGAGCCGTCTCGACGTCGCGTTCCCAGATCCAGTCGCGGTCACAGGTGTCACCGGGGAGCCGTGCGCCTGAAGCCATCCCGAACCGTACCCTAAGCCTGCCGTGAACGACTCCGCCACCTCATTGCTGCAGACAACGGTCGTCGGGAGCTATCCGCAGCCTGACTGGCTGATCGACCGCTCGCTGCTGAGCAGCCGCCTGCCCCCGAGGACCCGGGCCACCGAGGTGTGGCGGGTGGCCGCCGAGCTCCTCGAGCAGGCCCAGGACGACGCCACCCGGCTCGCCATCCTGGACATGGAGAGGGCCGGCATCGACGTCGTCACCGACGGTGAGATGCGGCGCGAGAGCTACTCCAACCGCTTTGCGACAGCCCTGGACGGGATGGACCTTGAGAACCCGGGCGTTGCTCTCGACCGCACCGGCCACCCCAACCCAGTGCCGCGGGTGGCCGGTCCCATCCGCCGTTCGCGGCCGGTGATGGAGCGCGACGTCCGCTTTCTTCGGGCCAACACCGGCCGCCGCATCAAAGCCACGATCCCGGGGCCGTTCACGATGTCCCAGCAGGCACAGGACGACTACTACGGGGACGAGGAGGCGCTGGCCATGGCCCTGGCGGCGGCCGTCAACGAGGAGCTGCTTGACCTCTTCGCCGCGGGCGCCGATGTCGTTCAGCTGGACGAGCCCTATCTCCAGGCGCGGCCGGAGAAAGCGCGTCGCTTTGCAGTGGCGGCCATCAACCGGGCGCTGCAAGGCGCGCCGGGCACCACAGCTCTCCACACCTGTTTCGGCTATGCGCACATCGTGCACGACCGGCCCTCCGGCTATCCCTTCTTCGAGGAGCTGTCGGACACAGGCGTCGACCAGATATCGCTGGAGGCGGCACAGCAGCACGTCGACCTGGGCATTCTCCGCGCGGTCCGGGGGAAGCAGTTCATCGTCGGCGTGCTGGATCTCGCCGACGGGAGCGCGGTCGAAGACGTGGGCACGGCGGCGGAGCGGATTCATGCCGCCCTGGAACACGTCTCTCCGGACCGGCTTCTTCCGGCCCCGGACTGCGGTATGAAGTACCTGACCCGGGA
>JALYYF010000048.1 GCA_030946725.1 Candidatus Dormiibacterota bacterium | reverse complement strand
GCCGATGCACACCGGGATGAGCGCCACGCCGGCAGTCCCCGGCCGGAACTTCAGGATGCCGCTCCAGCCGCCGCTCGACTCCAGGGTGCGCTGCGCTCGCCTCCGCAGCCAGAGCAGGAGGATGGCCGCGGCGACGATGACCCCGACGAAGTACAGGGCCTGGCGCTCGACGTCATGGATCACCGCCAGGATCGGGCGGCCGAAGGCGAATCCCAGGCCGAAGAAGGCGCCGACGTAGACGGCCGCCGCCGGTACCAGCCCGGCCAGGAACTCCAGGCGCGGCATACGGTTGAGGCCGGCCACCTGCGTGGTGTGAACTCGCAATCCCGGGATGAGCCGTGCCGTGAAGACGGCACGCCACCCGTTGCGCTGGAGCATCAGGGAGGCCCGCTCCAGTGGCGCACGAGCGTGCAGGCGGTCGGCCAGCCTCATGACCCGAGGCCACCCCAGGAGCGCGAAGATCTCCCGGCCGAGCAGCGCCCCGCCCACGATGGACCCCAGCGCCAGGCCGACCACCATCAGCGCCGGCGCCCGTCCAGCCGCGACCGCGATGCCCGCGATCGCGAGCAGCAGGTCGCCGGGTGCGAAGGGTAGCGGTACGCCCACCTCCTCCAGGAACAGCAGCCCGCAGATGACCAGGGCAAGCGTGAGCCCTTCGAGGCCCTGGACCCACCCGATGGGGTTCACCGGCGAAACACTCGCTGGCGGCCGCGGGTCGCCGGGTCCTGCGACGCCATCTCGCTAAGGACTCCCTGCGCTACCAAGTCAGGGGTGAACATACCCCGCGCCACCCAGACGGTCTCGAAAGACGTCATCAAGCCGCCCCTCCCCTATCTCGTTCGGCCTCGACCACGCGCTCCAGCATCCTGCGCAGTCGGGCATGGTCCTCCTCGCCCAGCAGCTGCGAGAGATGCCGCTCGACCTCGCGCATGGCGCGCTCGGAGGCGCGCACCGTGGCGTGGCCCTGCACCGTGAGGTGGATGCGCTTCGCGCGGCGGTCCCCGGGGTCGGGGCGGCGCTCGAGGTAGCCGCGCGCCTCGAGGTCATCCACGAGCTGGCCCATCGACTGTGGCGTCATCCCCGCGCGTGCGGCGAGGTCGACCAGCCGAAGCGGCTCCGCCGGGTTCTCCGAAAAGTGCTCGAGGACGTTCCCGTGGGCCGGGCGGAGGCCTGCTCCGCCCGCGGCGGCGATGCCTCCGAACAGCCGTGCCGACAGCAGGTTGTAGGCCCGCCGCATCAAGCCGGGCGTGGCGACAAACGGGACGTCGTCATTCATCTGGTTGACACGATACTAAGGTTGCCAGATAATCAGGGCTCCTTAGTTCAAGGATAGAGGAGACAGACGAAGATGAATGGACTGGTCACGCCGAGAGCCGGCGTCTCGCTGCGGACAGCCGGACTTGCATGCATCCTGGGCGCCCTCATCACAATCGGCGGCGGGATCGCGACGCAGCTGGTGGCGGCGTCGACCGACGTCTCCAGGGACGTCTACAGCTATCCGTACCACGCCGATGTCCACAGGGGTCTGTCGGTCCTGTGGGCGGCGACGCATGCGCTCATCTTCGTCGGGTTGCTGGGCTTCCTTCAGAGCGGCCTGGCCGGGTCGAGCCGCACGGCCAGGATGGGGCTGATGCTCGCGCTCGCCGGCACTGCGCTGCTCTTCGTGGGTGAGTTCGCATCGATGGCGGTGGCCGAGAGACCTACCTCCGGCGGAATTGCATCGGCGGTCGACGCCCTGTTCGGGATCGCCTCGCTGTTGACGGCCGGCGGCCTCCTCGCGGCCGGTTGGGCGACCGTGAGGGCGCGTCGCTGGTCGGGCTGGCGGCGGCTGACTCCGCTCGCCTGCGGTCTCTGGTCGCTTGCCCTGATCGGCTTCGTCTTCACCGACGTCAGAATGTCCGCGATCGCCGTGTACGGCCTGTGCTTCCTCGCGTTCGGTATCGGGCTCTTCACGTCCGGGCAGGCCGGGCAGCGCGCCGACAGGCTGGACGCCAGCACGGCCGGCACCTCGACCTGACGATTTCGGCGCTGGATGGCGGGCGAGAGGCATCGAGGCTCGGGTGCGGGCTTATCCTGAACCTGCGGTGCGCCTGCCAGCCCACGACCGACGTTCAGATGGCGGTGCACGCCGTCCTGCGGATATTTCCGAATGAGCGAAGGCGGGGTTCTCCTCAGAGGCACCGGTGGAGCGCCCGGACGCGCCACCGGCCCTCTCTTCGTGGCCCGTGAAGGTTCAGGGGCGGCAGCCGTCGCGGGCGGTTCCGAGGCGGCCAAGGAGGCGGCTGAGCGCGTCGCCCTGCGGCTCGAGGAGCTCGCCGAACGGCGGCGGGCCCAGTCCCCCGGCGCCGCGGACGTCCTGGACGCCCAGGCGATGATGCTGCGGGATCCCGCGCTGGAGAGCGCGATCGATGCGCTGGTGGCCGGCGGCGCCTCCGCCGAGGCGGCGGCGGCGGCGGCGGCCGAGGGCTACGCCAAGGAGCTGGAGGCGCTGGACGACGCCTACATGCGTGAGCGCGCCGCGGACGTCCGGGAGGTCGGGCGGCTGCTCGCGGCCGAGCTGACCGGGGTTGCCGGGTCGCGCCTCGAGGGGCTGGTCGAGCCTTCGATCGTGGTCGCCCGGGAACTGTCTCCCGCCGAACTGCTCAGCGTTGAACCGCAGGTCCTGCTGGGCCTGGTCACCGAGCTCGGCGGTCCCACCGCCCACACTGCGATCGTCGCCCGCGAGCTGGGGATTCCCGCCGTGCTGGGCGCCCCGGGCGCGGTCGAGGCGGCCGAGCGGCACCAGGCCGCCGAGGTGGACGGCGGCACCGGCGAGGTGCGGATGCTGGCCGCGCAGGTCTCCGCCAGCCGGGGCCGGCGCAGCACCCGGCGGCTCCTCGTCGAGCAGGCCCCGCTGCGGCTCATGGCCAACGTCGGTTCTGCCCAGGCGGCGCAGCTCGCGGCCGCGCGAGGCGCGGCAGGGATCGGACTCTTTCGAACCGAGCTTCTCTTCCTGGGCCGGGAGGGCCCGCCGGGCGAGGAACGCCAGGCGCAGGAGTATGCGGCCGCCTGCCGGGCGCTGGCTCCCCATCCGGTGGTTATCCGCACTCTCGACGCCGGCTCTGACAAGGCACTCGCCTATCTACCGGTCGAGCACGAGACCAATCCGGCGCTGGGGCGCCGCGGGATAAGGCTCTGGCTGGCCCACGAAGGGCTCCATCGGCCCCAGGTCCGAGCGCTGTTGCAGGTCGCCGCCGAGTATCCGAACCTACGCGTGATGCTCCCGATGATCGGCGCCCGGGGTGAGGTCGTGGCCGCCCGCCGGCTCTTCGAGCAGGAGGCGCGCCGGCGCCGGCTGCGGCTGCCGCCGCTGGGGATGATGGTCGAGTTGCCCGCGGCCGCCGTGGCGCTGGACGCGTTCTCTGGCATCGTCGACTTCGTCAGCCTCGGGACCAACGACCTGACTCAGTACGCGCTCGGGGCCGACCGCGAGGTGGACCTGGGCCCGGAGCTCAGCGAGCTCAATCCTGGCGTGCTGCGACTCATCTCCGGCTGCGTCCACTCGGCCGCCCGCCTCGGCCTGGACGCGGGTGTCTGTGGCGAGATGGCGGGCACGCCCGAGGGCGCCGTGTTCCTGGCCGGGATCGGCGCCACCTCCCTGAGCATGTCCGCCGACTCGCTGGACCGCGTGCTCCGGACGCTGACCAGGTTCGGCATCGAGCGCTGCAGAGAGGCGAGCCTGGACGCCCTGGCCGCTGCCGACACCGCCGCCGCTCGCCGGGCCCTCAGGCTCCGAAGTTCGAGCGGATCAGCTCGCTGAGCGCCTTCACGGCCTCCCCGGCGTCTTCGCCGGCCGCCGTCAGCCGGATCAGGTGCCCGCGGTCGATTCCGAGCGATGTGATCTCGAGTAAGCTGCGGGCGTTGGCCTGCCGACCGCCGCCACGCGTCAGATTGGCCACGGTGACCCGCGAGCGGTAGCGAGCCGCGAGCCGGACGAAGTCCGCCGCCGGGCGGAGGTGCAGGCCGTGCTCGTTGTCGACCGTGAGCTCCTCGCTTGCCTCGCTCTCGTTGCTCACGCGAGCTTCCCCTGCTGGCGGGCCGCCTCGGCCGTCGCCAGGACCCCTTCCAGTCCGGAGCCCAGGCTGGCCTCGACGGCGGCCGCGACGGCACCCTCCACGAACGGCGCGTCCGCCATCCGGACCCGGTCGCGCAGACCGTCGTCGAGCTGCTCGAGGGCGGTTTCAGCGCTGAGCACCGCGCTTCCCAGGTCCATCAGGACCAGCACCCCCTCCACCTCCTCGGCGACCGCCATGGATTCGATCGCCTCCGCGATGGCGAGGGCGTTGGTCCCCAGCGAGCCGTCCTCGGCGCCACCCACAGCCACGATCGGAACGCCTCCCTGGGCAACCTGCGCGGCGAGCTCGCGCGCTCCCTCGGCGAGGCGAGCACTGTGGGAGACCAGCACGAGACCGACGCTCACGGGCGCGCCCAGGCCTCGTCCAGCAGCTCGATCGGATGACGCGCCGGCAGCCCGGTCAGCTGCTGGATGTGCCAGCGGCAGGTCTCGCTGTCGCAGGCGACCAGCTCGGCAGCGTGCTCCCGGGCCCGTTCAGCCAGGGGCTGGCCCACCCGGAAGGCTATCGCCCGCTTGTCGGCCTTGAAGCCGTACGTGCCTGCGCTTCCGCAGCACTCGACGCCGCTCTCCGCCAGCTCCATGCCCTCCAGCCCGCCGAGCAGATCGGCGGCCGGGAAGCCGAAGCCGTGGCTGCGAAGCTGGCAGGGCCCGTGGTACAGCACGCGGCGCGGCAGCGAGGCCTCGATCTCGAGCTCCCCCTGCCAGGCGAGGTCCCGAAGCAGCTCGAAGACGTCGTATACGGCCGCGGCCAGCTCCTCCCACTCGGGTCCGTGCAGCCCCAGCACCTCGCGGTACTCGTGCTTCAGCGTGAGGCTGCAGCTGGTCGAGGTGGCGACGATGCGCTTTCCCGAGCGAGCGATGGGCAGCAGCGTCTTAAGGTTGGCCTCGGCCAGCCGGCGGGCACCCTTGAAGTCGCCGTTCGAGATGAAGGGCAGCCCGCAGCAGTGCTGCTCGGGCAGTTGGGTGGCGATGCCGGCGCGCGTCAGCACCCTGACCGCGGCCTCCCCGACCCTCGGCTCGTAGTAGTTCGTCGTGCATCCGCAGAAATAGGCGACCTCGAACCTCGGCCGCTCCGGCTGTGGGAGGCGGCGGAAGCGGCGCCGGAAGCCGCCCTGGCTGAAGCCCGGCAGAGGCGCGGCACGAGGGATTCCCAGCACGCGCTCGGCGGCCATCCGGCCGGGCGGAAAGTTGAGTCCAAAGTTGGCCAGCACCGCGGCTTTCGAGCCGACGCGACCGAGCAGCTCGGAGCGGCTGAGCAGCCGGTTCTTGAGCGGCAGGCCGCGCTCCTCGAACATTCGCGCCCGCGCTCGCGCATTCAGCTCGGCGACCCTGACACCCGACGGACAGGCTCGCGAGCAGGCTCCGCAACCGCTGCAGTAGTCCACCCACTTCTCGATCGGGTCCCCGGAGCGGAAGCGCTGGGCCTGGGGGCCGCAGTACTTCGGTCCCGGGAAGAGGTCCGTCACCGGGAGCACCGGGCAGACGCTGTTGCAGACGTTGCACTTGATGCAGCGGTCGGCGCTGAGCGCCACCTCATCTGTGTTGAGCAGGATCGAATCGTTCACGCGGCCGCCCTCAGCCCCGCCCGCCAGCCCGTGGCGCAGCCGATGCCGTCCGCCGACTTCTCCAGGCCGCGGTCGGCGTGGGCCAGCACGCCGCCGGCGGCGAAGAGGTTCTCGTACTGCGGCATGCCCTCGCGCCCGAGCGGCCGCATCGCCTCGTCGACGCGGACGCCCGCCAGGCTCACCGGATGGCCGCGCGGCTCCAGGAAGCTGCGGCCGACCAGCCCTCCGAGGGCCGACTCGGGAAGCCACACCGAGAGGTCTGCAACGGTCTCGTGGAGCGACCCGTCGAGGCGCACCTCGAGACCTCCGCTCGCCAGCCCACCGCTCGCCAGCAGTACGCGCCCCGCCGGGACATGCTGCGGGTGCCCCGGGGATTCCAGCTGCACCGAGCCGATCCGGCCGCCGGCCGCCGGCGTCAGGCGCACGAACGTCCCCACCTGAACCCGTGCCCCCGCCCGGCGCAGCGCGGCGGTCAGTGCCATCTCCAGGCGAATTCCCGGCACCGACGGCGGCAGCGTGGGCAGCTCGGCCACTGGCACGCCGAGCTCGACGGCCAGCCTCGCCGCAGTCTCGGCAGCGCCTTCCAGCCCGACGACGGCGGGCAGCGCCACCACGGTGGCT
>JALYYF010000032.1 GCA_030946725.1 Candidatus Dormiibacterota bacterium | reverse complement strand
AGGGGAACGGGGGCAGATCGCCCTGAGCCACCAGGTCCTCGACCATCACGCGACCGGCCGCTTCCGACAGGTGCACATCCTCGCCGGAAAGCACAGGCATACGGTCGAGCACCCGGGCCGCCGCCTCCCCAGCTTCGACCAGCGGATATGTGGACGCACGCATCAGGCTGTCCTACGGGACGTCCAAAACTGGAGTCGCATCTATATCACCTCGAAGCTTAGCCGGGCCCGGACGCGTCCCAGTGCTGCCAGGACGGGTAGACCGAGTAGGGCCACCATCAGGGCGTTGCCGACCGCCCGGAACGTGTCGTAGCCCAACGACGTGGCCACGTAGAAGCGGGCGAAGTTCGCCAGCGCCCGTCCCGGGGCCATTCCCGGCTGCCAACCCAGGTCCGGACTGCCGCGGAAGCCTGCCACCCAGACCTGGACGTCCATCAGGGCGCCGAAGATCCAGCCCATGACCGCTCCCACCGCGGCCAGCGCCGCGACGTCCCGCCAGCCGGGTGCCTGGCTGCGCCAGACGCCGGCGAGGCCGGCCGCCACTCCGACCCAGCCCGTCGCGAACACCTGATACGGCAGCCAGGGACCGACGCCTCCCTCGGCCAGGGCCGAGGCCAGGATGGCGACGGCACCGACCAGGAAGCCATAGGAGGCGCCGAACACGTAGCCCCCGCAGAGGACGAGAAAGAAGATCGGGCTGAAGCCACCGATCCCCTGCACCACCGCGAGCCGGAGAGCGGTGTCGATGGCCGCCAGGGTGGCCAGGAGCGCGAGCCTGCGGGCGTCCAGGTGCCTGACGCCCAGCTCGACCAGCGCCAGCCCGGCCAGGAACGCAAGCGCCAGCAGGAGTGCAAGAACGTCGCCTGCCAGCCGGTAGCCGGCGAACGGCAACGCGAACAGGGCCAGGCCCAGGAGTGAGACGAGCCCGACCCTTGCGTCTCTCCGCCCGAGCAGGATCCCGAGCCGGCTGCCGGGGTTCACAGGCGGCTCAGCACTCCCTCCAGGGTGACCGGTCCGCCCGGATAGAGCCTGCCGATCTGCGTCGCCAGGTCGTTCTCGCCGCTCAGCGCAAGCTCGGGTGGCCCCAGGTCGCATGCGGTCCCATCCGCCAGCAGGAACACGCGGTCGGCAACCTCCGCAGCCAGCTCACTGTCGTGCGTGGCGACCACCACCGACGCGCCCCGCTCGCGGAGGGTGGCGAGAAGCCGGCGGAGGGCGGCACGTGCCCTTCCGTCCATGCCGCGGGTGGGCTCGTCAAGGAGTGCCAGCGACGGCGATCCCACCAGCACCGCCGCCAGGGCGGCCCGCTGTCTCTCGCCGCTGGAGAGGTCTCGCGGATAGCGATGTGCGAGCTCCTCGAGGCCAAGCATCTCCAGCACGGCCCGGGGCGACTCGCTCTCGCCGGCTCGCTCCAGGGTCAACCTGAGCTCGTCCAGCACGGTTGGGAGGTGCAGCAGCGCGCTCGGATTCTGCGGCAGGTAGGCGATGCGTCCAGGGCGCCGCTCATACCGGCCCTTCTGCGGCCGCACGAGCCCGGCCAGCACGCGGAGGAGTGTTGTCTTGCCGGCTCCGTTGGAGCCCATGAGGACGATGACCTCCCCCTCCCGTCCGTCGAGGTCGACGCCCTCCAGCAGCGGCTCGGGCCCGGGTGCGGCCGACACCGCCTGCAGTGACCAGCCGACCGGGCCGTCCCGAGGAGCAGAGGGAGGCGCCGGTCGCAGAGCAGGGGGAGCCGGGACCTCGCCGGCTGATAGCGGAAGCGGGGACCAACCGAGCCTGACGCCGAGTCGGACCAGGGCCGGCGCGCTGGGCAGCAGCGGGGCCAGGCTGGCCGGCTGGTCGCTGGAGGTCACCCTTCCCGCGTCGGCAAGCGCCGCCCGCCCGGCCGCGGGCAGAAGATGCTCCAGGCGGTGCTCTGCGACGACCACGCCGCGGCCCGCGTCGGAGAGCTCTCGAAGCGATCGCACGAGCAGCGCACAGCCGGCGCGGTCGAGCTGTGACATAGGTTCGTCCAGGACGACCAGCGGCGGCCGGAGTGCGAGGCCGGCGGCCAGCGCCACCCGCTGGCGCTCACCGCCGCTGAGCGTGCTCAGGCGGCGGCCTCGGAGGTGTTCGATGCCGGCCGCCTCCAGTCCGTCCGCCACGCGTCGTGGCAGCTCCCGGCTCGGGACGGCCAGGTTTTCGAGGCCGAAGGCCACCTCCTTCTCGACCCGCGAATAGACCGACTGGAGCTCGGGGTCCTGAAAGACGAAGGCCACCTCGCGTGCAAGGCGGCGGGTCGGCGTCTGGAAGACGTCCAGCCCACCGGTTCGTGCCTGCCCGGAGATGCGCCCGCCGTGGAAGTGCGGCACCAGGCCGTTGAAGACCCTGAGCAGCGTCGACTTGCCGGACCCCGACGCGCCCGCCAGCAGCGTGAGGCCCGGCTCCACCTCCAGCTCGACACCGACAAGCGCCGCCTGCTCCGAGGCCGGGTACCAGTAGCTCAGGCCGGCCAGCGAGGCGAGCGCCACCAGACCCCCGGAAGCGCCGCCAGCAGGCAGGCGGCCGCCGGCAGAGGAGCCAGCGCCGGCGGCCGCAGGGATGGGTAGGCGTCCCAGTCCGCCACCGCGCCTGCCAGGACACAGCCGACGAAGATCGCCGCGGCGGCGCCGGCGGTGGCCACGGTCAGCCAGTCCGTCGCCGTCATCCTGGGAGGCTCCAGCCTGGTCCGTGGCCCCGAGCCGAACCCCCTCGCCGCCATCGACTCGGCGAGCTGGATCGAGTCTTCGATGGCGGTCAGGACCACCGGCACCACGACCTCCG
>JALYYF010000031.1 GCA_030946725.1 Candidatus Dormiibacterota bacterium | reverse complement strand
ACGGGTCCCGCTCCATCTCCTGGCTGAGGCCCTCGTTGATCGCTTCGCGAAAGCTGAGAGTACGAACGGCTACGGCCATCGGTTTTCCCTCCTCCTGGCCCGGCTAGCGGTAGGCGACGTAGACGTCGGTCAGCGCGTCTTCGGGCGCGGGCTCGGGGCTCGCGTCGGCGAAGGCGATGGCCCGGTCGACCTCCTTCTCGGCCTCGGCACGCATGCGCTCGACCGCCTCCTGCTTCAGCAGGCCGCGATCCACGGCCTGGCTGGCGAAGGTGGTCAGCGGGTCGTGCTCGCGGTACGCGGCCGACTGCTCCGCGGTCCGGTAGGTGACCTGGTCGCCCTCGAAGTGGCCGAAGTAGCGCCAGGTCTTCGCCTCCAGCAGGCTCGGGCCTTCGCCCCGGCGGGCGCGGCCGATGGCCTCGCCGGCCGCCTCGCGGACGGCGATCACGTCGTAGCCGTCGACGGTCACGCCGGGGATGTTGTAGGAGGCCGCCCGATCCGCGATGCTGGTCGCCGCGCAGTGATAGCCGACGGGCGTCGACTCGGCGAACTGGTTGTTCTCGCAGACGAACACCACGGGCAGCTTCCAGATCGCCGCCAGGTTCATGGCCTCGTGGGTGGTGCCCTGCTCGGCCGCGCCGTCGCCGAAGAAGCAGACGGCGACCGCGCCGGTGCCCTTCAGCTTGGCGCTTAGCGCCGCCCCCGCCGCCAGCGGCGGCCCGCCGCCTACGATCCCGTTGGCGCCCAGCATGCCGCGGGAGACGTCCGCGATGTGCATGGAGCCACCCTTGCCCTTGCAGCTGCCGCCGAGGCGGCCGAAGAGCTCGGCCATCATCTCGCCCATGGGGACTCCCTTGGCGATGCAATGGCCGTGGCCGCGATGCGTCGAGGTTATGTAGTCGCCGTCGTCGAGGTGAGAGCAGACGCCGACCGCGACCGCCTCCTCGCCGGCATAGAGGTGAACGAAGCCGGGAATCCGTCCTTCCGCGAAGAGCTTGGCCACCCTCTCCTCGAAGGCACGGATCGAGGCCATCCGCTCGTAGATCGAGACTGCGTCCTCACGAGTCAGTTCCACTCCCAGGCACCCCCAGTTGGTCAACCCACCGCAAACGGTTCTTGCACCTGATGGATACACCGCACAGGCCTCGGGGTCAACCGTTTGGCTGGATCTTCGCCTGTGCGAGGTGGACCGCCGTTCTCTGAGGGCTGGCCGAGCGCACCAGGATCGGTGCTCGAACGGGTCGTGACAGATGGGGCACTCGCCCTCTTCCGACGCACTCCGGCCCTGCTGACCTTGCCTGGAGAACACATGGAGAGAGTCCTCCATCGCATTCCTCTCTAGCCAGGCAATCACATTCGTAATCATCTATATCTTTCAACGCCCTCGGGCCTCAAGGGTTTCCATGAAACCGCTTCCAGACACGCGTGCCGGGGTGGCCGGCGGAGGGGAGAAATCCGGAGAAACCTGGCGGCCGGACCAGCTCCCGGTGCAATCTGTGTCTGCCCTAGAAGCCGCGGAGCATCCCCTTGACGGCCGCCCGAACGGCGGGCTGGGCATCCAGGCGGGTTTCGCCCTCGTCGAACCACACGACTCCCCGGATCCTGCCGTAGCCGCCTGAGCGCAGCTTGCTGGAGAGGTCCTGCACCCAGCCGGCGTCCGTCGAGCCCACCTCAGGAAGCATGAACGGCTTCTGTGAGACCTGGCTCAGGGTCTGGTAGTCGACGGCCGTGTCGTAGCCGTACGCGTCCCAGCCCGCGAAGTCGACGTACGGCTCGCCCGGGTAGGCGGCCCGCAGGAGTCCCAGGTCCAGGTTGACGCCGTCGGGGCACCACAGGAAACGCACGTTGGAGGCGCCCGCGGCGGCGAAGCGGTCGTGGATGTGGCGCCACGCCGCGACCAGGTCCGCGGGCTGGTTCTGGGTTCCGCCGCCGATCCCCCACGGATAGCCGGACCCGCTGCTGGGGTCCAGCGGATCGTTGAACTCGTGGAAGATCCGCAGGTAGATGGTCTGCT
Source organism: Candidatus Dormiibacterota bacterium (assembly GCA_030946725.1). Taxonomy (GTDB): domain Bacteria; phylum Chloroflexota; class Dormibacteria; order Dormibacterales; family Dormibacteraceae; genus Nephthysia. Next base: position 5,889 of record JALYYF010000031.1, on the reverse strand, counting down.
TGCCGCTGGCCGCCATGCCGGTGGCCCAGCTGTCGATGTAGGGGTCGTACTGGCCGCGGGCGATGGCCTTCAGCGGCCGGTTGTAGGCCTCCCAGGTGATCATGGGCGTCCGGTTGGAGCGCAACACCTGCTGGAGCAGCTGACCGTCGTAGTCGCCCCAGCCCTCGTCCCAGTTGGCGAACCAGTGCACCACATCCGCCCGATGGCCGAGCTGGGAGTCGGCGCGCATGAACTGGCCGAAGTCGACGGAACCGCCCTGCGCCTGCCAGTTGGGTTCCCAGAGTCCCCAGGAGATCGCGCCGGCGGCGGCGACTTGGGGGGGCACCGGCGGGGGCGTGGCGCGGGCGCTCCGCGCCGGGGCGAGCGGCGGGGGGCTCGACGGCGGTGCCACCGCGGGCGCGGGGACGGATGCCGGCGTGGGCGCGCTGGTCTCCACCGGGACGGGGCTGAAAGACGGCGTGCTCGCCGGCCTGGGGACGGATTTCGCTGCCACCGGCCGCCCCGGGCCGCCCTGGCTGCAGGCGAGCGCGAGCATCACCAACGTCGCGGTGACGAACGCGGAGACCCTGTTCAGAACAGTCATTTTGGCTACCCCCTGCGCGTACCGACGCGCTTTCAGGGCCCTAGTTTGGCAATGTGGGCCGCTTCCGCGCAGGGTCGAGGCCCGCTTCGCGGCTGCGGCGTGCCGTCGGACCGCCGCCGTCTCGCTTCCGAGAAACAGCCACCGATGGGGCCTCGGCGAGCCGCAGATGACGCCGGGCGGCGCCGTAGGGCAAGATCAGGGTTGCTCGCATCAACCGTCCCGGATGATGGAGGAGATCCACGCGCATGAAGTTCGTCAGTCGTGGTTTCAAAGGCAGAGCCCGCGACACCGACCAGGGGGCGCGGCTTCCGCCCGGCCAGTACTGGACAAGGGATTTCCCGGTTCTTTCGGCCGGACCCACGCCTCGAACAGCTCCGGCGCGATGGTCCTTCTCGATCACGGGCGAGATCGACCAACCCCGGCGCTGGAGCTGGGACGAGTTTCGGGCGCTTCCCAGCCAGACCATCACCAAGGACATCCACTGCGTGACCAAGTGGAGCAAGCTCGACACCGTCTGGGAGGGCGTGTCGGTCGACGTGCTGCTCGACGGGGTGGAGACTGCGGCGGAGTACGTGATGGCGTTCTGCGACGGCGGCTACACCACAAACCTGCCGCTCGACGACCTGACCGGGGGCAAGGCCTGGGTTGCGTTCGCCTACGACTCCCAGCCACTTGAGCCGGAGCATGGCGGGCCGGCCCGGCTGCTGGTCCCCCACCTCTACTTCTGGAAGAGCGCGAAGTGGGTCCGCGGTCTCCGCCTGATGAACGAGGACACACCGGGCTTCTGGGAGACATACGGCTACCACATGTATGGCGATCCGTGGCGAGAGCAGCGGTACAGCGGAGACTGACCTGGCGGCTGGGAGAGGTGGTCGAACTGGTCGACCGCACACCCCAGGTCCGCAGCATCGTGCTGGCGATCGCCGACTGGCCTGGCCATCGCGCGGGGCAGCACGTCGACGTTCGCCTCACGGCCCCGGACGGCTATCAGGCGCAGCGCAGCTACTCGATCTCCTCTGCGCCCGACGAAGAGGGGAGGCTCGAGCTGACCGTCGAGCGGCTGGACGACGGCGAGGTGTCCCCATACCTGGCGGGCGAGCTCCGCGTCGGCGACCAGCTCGAGCTGCGCGGCCCGATCGGTGGCTATTTCGTGTGGGAGCCGGAGATGACCGACCCCCTGCTCCTGGTCGCCGGCGGCTCCGGCATCTGTCCGCTGATGGCCATGCTGCGCCACCGAGCCGCCAGCCCGAGCGTGGTCCCGACGCGGCTGCTCTACTCCTCACGCTCGCTCGACGAGGTGATCTACCGGACCGAGCTCGATGAGCTGGCCGCGACCTGCCCGGGGCTGGAGGTCCTGATCACCCTGACTCGCGTGCGGCCTCCCCACTGGACGGGGTACGAGCGCCGCGTGGACAGGCAGATGCTGTCGGAGGTGGCGTGGCCGCCCGGGCGGAGACCGCTGACGTTCGTGTGCGGTCCGACGCCCTTCGTGGAATCGGTCGCCGCGTCATTGGTCGCGCTCGGCCACCAGGGCGACCGCGTCAAAACGGAACGGTTCGGCCCCACCGGAGGGTGAACAAGAGATGGACGAGACTCAGCTGAGGCTGGATGGCAACGCCTTCGCCGGACTTCTGAGAGAGGTCTTCGTGGAGGACCTGACCGGCGCGCAGGGCACCTGCGCGAACTGCGGTGCCCTCGGCCAGATCGGCGCCCAGCACCTGTACGGCTACCCGGACGGACCGGGAGCGGTGTTGCGATGCAGCTCCTGCGAGGGCCTGCTGATGGTCCTGGTCCGCTCCGGGACACGATACCGGCTCGGCGCTCAGGGCCTCCTGTGGATGGAGATCGAAGTGCCGGCACAGAGGGAAGCGCCGGCGGAGACCGACGAGCCCGCCGAGCCGGAAGAGCCGGCGAAGGCTGAAGAGCCCGGCTGAGCATCCGCCGACCGCGAGACCGGACTGCCGCGCTCCCGCTCAGCCAGATCAGCGCCGTGCTCGGACCTGGACCACCTCGACGAGTGGATTGGCGCTGCGTGGGTTGCGGTGCCGCCCGAGGATGTTCGCCTCCGCGAACCCCGCTACCCGGAACTCCTGGAGGAAGGCGACGCCTTCCCTGGCTCCGGCAATTCAGGCAAACCAGTCGACGTCGGAGGGCTCGGTCGCGGCCGGCCGCGGGCCCTTGAGCACGAGCTCGGCCGCGAAGAGATCGCCCCCCGGCCGGATCACCCTGGCGAGCTCGGAGAAGATCTTCTCGCGCGCCCGGTTAAGGTTGAAGACGCCGTTCACCAGTGCGACGTCCACCGAGCCCGTCGGGGCCGGGATCGCTTCGGCGTCACCCAGCTCGAACCGGGCGGTCCGGACGCCCATCTGTTCGGCGGCGTCCCTGGCTCGCGAGAGCATCTCCTCGCTGAAGTCGACACCCAGCACGGACGCTCCCGTGCCGGCGACCAGGAGAGCGTCCAGTCCGGCGCCGCAGCCGAGATCGAGAACGGCGGCCTCCGCCGGAACGACGGCCAGGCAGGGCAGGCAGGAGACGCCGGCGAAGGCTTCGACGGAGGCTGCGGGAACGGTTGCCAGCCATCGGTCCAGGTAGCCGGCACGTCTGGCAAGCCTGCCTCCCACGGGGAAGCCGTGCTCAGCGCCCGGCGTCCTGGCCACGTCGTCGTAGGCCCGTCTGACTCGGCTCCGGAGGTCTGCCGGCTCGGGCTCCGCTGTCATCGCCAAGGTTTTCCGGAGCTTACTACTACAACGGTGCGGCAAGGGACCGCGCTAGGCTTGCACGGATGCTCCGCGGGCCCGGTCGAGAGCTGGTCTTCGCCACCTATCTGGCACCCTGCGTCAGGCCCCTCTACGCTTTCGCCGCCCTCCGGGTCGGGGAGGTCCTGGGGTGCCCGACCAGGCTGGTGACCGGAGAGTCGTTCCAGGAGCTCCGCGACGGCCAGGTCGACTTCGCCTTCCTTTGCGGGCTGCCCTACGTCAGGTTGAGGCGCGAAGAGCCGCCGCCGATCGAGGCGGTGGCGGCACCGGTCGTATACGGCGAGCGCTACGCGGGCCGCCCTGTCTATTACTCCGATGTCATCGTCTCCCGGAGCAGCCCCGCGGTCAGCCTCCAGGATCTCCGCGGCCTCAGCTGGGCCTACAACGAGCCTGACTCCCACTCCGGATATCTGGTCACGTTGTTCAGCCTCCTGTGCAGAGGAGAGACCGGCGCCTTCTTCGGTCGCTCCGTGATGACCGGCTTCCATCAGGAGTCCATCCGGCGGGTCGCTATGGGACAGCTGGACGCGTCGGCCGTCGACTCCCAGGTTCTGTCGATCGAGCTGCGCGACAACCCAGAGCTGGCAGGGCAGCTTCGGGTGATAGACACCTTCGGGCCTTCCAGCATCCAGCCGCTCGTGGCCACCAGGGCCACCACGGAACAGGTTCGCCGCCAGGTGCGCGAGATAGTGACGGGTCTGGGGACGACTCAGGCGGATCGAGAGTGTATGGACCGGGGGCTGGTCGAGCGCTTCGTCGCCGTCGACGACTCCACGTATGACGACATCCGGGTCATGCTCGAGTCCGTCGAACGCGCCGGATTGAGCCTCGACTGAGCACCTCATCGACTTGATCCCCGAAGCCGGTCTGAACGGACGGCCGGCCGCACGCAAAGGCTTCGATGATCGAGAGGCCGTGAACGCGTGACGTCCCAGGAGGGCGAACCGGCTCGAGCCGGCGGGATCGCCCTCCTGCGCTCCAATGGCGCCTACCTCCGCCTGTGGCTGGCTCGCGCCATCTCCTTCCTCGGCGACTCACTCGGTCTCATCGCGCTGATCCTCTATGCCTCACACCAGCCCGGCGGCGCCGTCGCGGTCGCGCTCCTCCTCCTGGCCGGGGACTTTGTCCCAGGGCTGTTGAGCCCGTTCAGCGGGTTGTTCAGCGACCGTCTGCCGCGCCGCGACCTGATGGTCGTGTGCGAGCTGCTCCGCGGATCCGTCATCGCTGTCATCGCCCTGGCCGCCCCGCCGCTGGTGCCCCTGCTCGCGCTGGTGGCTCTCCAGGCCGTGGTCGGCACGGTGTTTCGACCGGCCTCCCAGAGCGCCGTGGCCGAGCTGGTGGAGGACCACGACCTGCCTGTCGCCAACGCGACACTCGGGTTCGGCACCAATGGCCTCGAGGTGCTAGGGCCGACGCTGGGTGCGCTGCTGCTTCCCTTCCTCGCGGTCCGCGGCGTCCTGCTGGCTGACGCCGTGACGTTCGTGGTGTCGGCACTGCTGCTGCTCCGCCTGCCGGCGTTGGCCTCCAGCCGCGGCCAGATGGACCGCGAGGGAATCCTTGGCGCGACACGCGCCGGGATGGCAGCCACCTGGCGGATGCCGGTCGTTCGTGCGGTCGCCATCGCGTTCTTCGTCGTGGTCGCGTTCACCGGCGTCGACGACGTCGCGCTCGTCTTCCTGGCGCGCCAGCTGGGCGCCGGCGACGCCGTCACCAGCCTGCTCTACGCGGGATCGGGCGTCGGCCTCATGGTCGCCCTTGCGCTCTTGACGCGATTTGCCAGGCACGTGCCGGTGCCGGCCCAGGTCGTGCTGGGATTCGCGCTGAGCAGCGGCGGAAACCTTGCCACGGGCCTGGCTCGTGCGGTGCCCGTGGCGTTCCTGACCCAATCCGTCCGCGGCGCCGGCCTCAGTCTCATCGACGTGGGCGTGAACACGTTTCTGCAGCGCCGAGTTCCTCCCGAGATTCAGGGCCGCGTGTTCGCCAACGTGTACGGCGCGGTGGGAATCGCCGCCGGCATCTCCTATGTCGCGGGGGGAGTGTTGGTGCAGATGCTCGGTCCTCGCCCGGTCTTTGTCGTGGCAGGAGCGGGCGGGGTGCTTACTGCCGGCGTGTTGGCGATCGTCCTGGCGCGCGCGCATTCGCGAGCGCAGCCGCTCTGACCGCGCCCAGCAGGCTCAGTCGGGCGCCGGACGCCCGAGCGCCAGCTCAGTTCCAGTGGATGTCGAAGCTGCCCCCCGTGTTCTGGCCCTCGACCAGGAGCGTGTAGCTGCCGGTCCTGGGAGTGCTCAGCAGACGGCTGCCGGTGGCGTTACCGTGCAGCGTCGTGCGCCACACGCCCTGACCCTGAGGGTCCTGTACGGCGATGGACAGTGACCCTTTGCCGACCTCCACCTGGTAGGTGAAGAAGACCCGGCTCTCTCTTATGTTGATGGGTATCGAGGCGGTCCCGTTGAATGTCGCATAGGCTGCCGAATATTCGGTCGAGCGGACGGAGCTGGACCAGCCGATCCTGGTGCCATTGGTTGTCTGACAGCTGCACAGCAGCAGCGC
>JALYYF010000543.1 GCA_030946725.1 Candidatus Dormiibacterota bacterium | reverse complement strand
GCGCAGGGCACTTCCGGAAACGGGACGCCGGAAGGCAGCGGCACGGGCGTGCAGAATGACCTGGTGCCCTACCAGCAGGTGATCGCGCAGTATCAGAGCGCGGCCCTGAGCCAGGTGCAACGAGCCGACATCCCGGAGCAGGAGAGGCAGCTGGTCCAGCAATACTTCAACGACCTGTCGAAATGACGGCGGCTCAGCCCGAGCCCACCATGGAGCCCGGGCGCTTCCAGGACGTCGCGCTCGAGATAGAGAACGAGCTGGCACACGTCATCGTCGGTCAGCGCGAGCTGGTCCGGTGGACCCTGATAGCCCTCATCGCCGGGGGCCACGTGCTTCTGGAGGGACAGCCCGGGCTGGGCAAGACGGTGCTGGTCCGCTCCCTTGCCGGTGTGCTCGAGCTGGACTTCGCCCGCATCCAGTTCACGCCGGACCTGATGCCGGCCGACGTGACGGGGACCCACATCGTCAGCGAAGACGAGTCGGGCCGCCGGCGCTTCGAGTTCCAACCCGGGCCTCTGTTCACGAACCTGCTCCTGGCGGACGAGATCAACCGAGCCACGCCAAAGACCCAGAGCGCGCTCCTGGAAGCGATGCAGGAGCGCCAGGTCACGGTGGGGGACAGGACCCGGCCGCTGCCGGCGCCTTTCTTCGTCCTGGCCACCCAGAACCCGATCGAGCTGGAAGGGACGTACCCGCTGCCGGAAGCGCAGCTCGACCGCTTCTTCTTCAAGCTTCTCGTTCCCTTCCCGGAGGCGGAAGACCTGGCGGAGATCGCCCGGCGGACGACCGGCGTGGACGAGCCGACCCTGCGCCCGGTGGCCGGCGGCGACGAGCTCGCGAGCATGGCCCTGCTGGCACGAGAGGTGCCGATAGCAGAGCCGATCATGCAGCACGCGGTGGGTCTGCTCCTGGCGACCCACCCGGATCGGGAGGGAGCGCCCGAGGAGGTCCACAGGTTCGTCCGTTGGGGCGCCAGCCCAAGAGGCCTGCAGACTCTCGTGCTGGCTGGCCGGATCCGCGCCCTGCTCGACGGGCGATACAACCTCGCCGTGGAAGACCTCGAGGCGGTGGTCGCCCCTGCGCTGCGCCACCGGATATTCCTCAATTTCGAAGCGGACGCCGCGGGCGTGACCGCGGACCAGGTGATCTCCGCCGTGGTCCAGGCGCAGCGTGCTCGCCACCGCTGAACTGAACCTGCTCGGCCGCCTGGACCTTGCCTACCGGCGACCGCAGAGCGGCCTGTACGCCGGGGAGCGCCGATCCCCCCGCGCCGCCCGCTCGCCGGAGTTCTCGGACTTTCGGCCCTACGTGAGCGGGGACGACTTCCGGCAGATCGACTGGCGCGCCTACGCCCGCTTCGAGAAGCTCATGCTGCGGCTGTACGTGGCCGAGGAGGAGGCCTGCCTCAACGTCGTGCTCGACCGCAGCGCGTCGATGACGCTCGGTGAGCCCGCGAAGTGGCCGGCGGCCCGCCGGCTGGCGGCCGCGCTTTGCTTTCTCGGCCTCTCGGCCATGGACCGGGTCCAGGTCGGGACGCTGGGCCGTGAGCACCTGCCTCCGCTCCGGGGCCGCGACGGCGTGTCGAGGATCTGGCGCTTTCTGGAGGGGCTGGAACCGGCGGGCGATGCAGGCCCGGACGATCTGGCCAGGCTCCGCTGGCCGCGGCCCGGCATGACCGTGGTGATCTCCGATTTCCTGGTAGCCGACACCAGCTGGAGTCCGGCGCTCGCCAGCCTGCACAGCCGGCGGCAGGAACCGGTGCTCTGGCAGGTGCTGGCTGTCGACGAGGAAGACCCCGTCATCGCCGGTGACCTCAAGCTGGTCGATGTCGAAAGCGGCCGCACCCGGGAGCTGACGATCACGCCGAGGCTGCTCGGGGAGTACAGGAAGGCGCTCGCCGCGCACCGCGCCGCGCTCGCTCGAGCGGCTCGGGCCGCCAGCGGTAGGTTCGTACACTCGAGCAGCGACGAGGGCCTTGAGGCAGTGATGCTGGACGGCCTCCGAGCCGGTGTGGTCAGGCGCGGATGAGCTTCCTCGTCCCCGCGGCCGTCCTGGCCGGACTCACGCTGCCCGCGATCGTACTTCTCTACTTCCTCAAGGCCCGGCGGCCCGAGGTCCGGGTGGCGACCTTGATGTTCTGGCGCCCCCACCTGGCCGATCGCCAGGCCAATGCCCCCTGGCAGCGGCTGCGCCCGAGCCTCCTGCTGCTGCTCCAGCTGCTGGCCGCCCTCCTGCTGGCCGTGGGGCTGATGCGGCCTGGCCTCATCGGAGCCGCGGGGATCGCGTCGACCACCGTCGTGATGGTGGACGCCTCCCCGAGCATGCAGGCCACCGACGTCAGCCCGACCCGCTTCCAGGCGGCCCTCGAGCGGGCCCGCTCTGAGGCCGGCCAGCTGCGACCCGGCCAGGAGATGGCCCTGATACTGCTTGGCGAGCACGCACAGCTGCTGAGCGCGCCGACCGGGGACTCTGCCAGCCTGCAGGCGGCCCTGGCGCGGGCCCGCCCGGCTGGCGTCGCCGGCAACTTCGCAGAAGGCGTCTCGCTGGCCAACTCGATACTGCAGGGCAAACCGGGCGGCTCCATCAAGATGATCAGCGACGGGCACAGCCAGGCGCCGCCCTCACCGCCCAGCATCGCTGCCCCGCTGGTCTACGAATCCGTCGGCAGGACCAGCGAGAACGCCGCCATCCAGACCATCAGCCGCTCCCCAGGCGGGGCCGTCTACATGAGGCTGGCGAATTACGGCAGGAGCGCGCGTGAGCTCAAAGTCGAGATGCGGGCCGACGGGCGGGTGGTGGACGAGATCCCGGTCAGGCTGGACGGAAACTCGACAGCGGACCTTCCCGCCTGGACGCGGCTCCCGGCAAGGGCGCGGGTGCTCGAGGCGAGGCTGACCCCTCCCGACGCCTTCCCGCTGGACGATTCGGCCTGGCTGGTGATCGCGGATCCTCCCAAGCACGCGGTACTCCTGGTGACCTCGGGCAACAGCTTCCTGCAGCGAGCGCTGGCGCTCCGGCCTGGACTGGACGTCACCGTGGCGAAGCCCGGAGAGGAGAAGGCGGGTCGATACGACCTGTACGTCTACGACAGCTACCTGCCGCCGGGAAGGGTTCCCGGCCCTGCGCTGCTGGTCAACCCGCCCGCTGGTCGGGGTCCGGTTGCGCTGGGGGCGTCCCTGGACCCCGGAGCCGTGCTGCCCGCCAACACCCGCGACCCGCTGCTGCGAGACGTATCGCTGAAGGACGTCCACGTCCAGTCGGCGGGGAGTCTCAAGGACCCGCCGGCCGGTTGGAGGACGGTCGTCTCGGCGGCGGCCAACCCGTTGCTGCTCGTGCACGACGACGACCCACGGAGCGCGGTGCTGACCTTCGATCTCCATCACTCCGACCTGCCCCTGCGGGCGGGCTTCCCGATCCTGGCGCAGAACCTGCTCTCCTACCTGCTGCCAGGAGGTTTCGAGAACCAGATCTTCAGACCCGGCCAGGCGGTGACCCTGGCGGCCGAGGCCGACGCCAGGGCGCTCGAAGTGACCCGACCCGACGGCGGCAAGCTCCGCCTGACGCCGCCCTTCGCGCCATTCCGCGACACCCTGGGCACCGGCGTCTACACGGTCCGCCAGGAGCTCGCCGGAGGCACCCGGCTGAGCCAGTTCGTGGTCCAGCTGCAGGATCCCGCGATGTCACGGATCGCCCCCGGTGCCGCGCCGGTCACCCAGGAAGCCGAGAAGATCCGCGGAGTGCTGCCCCGGGGCACGATCGAGATCTGGCCCTGGCTGGTCGGCGCGGCGCTCGTCCTGCTCGCGGCCGAGTGGGCCGTCTACTTGAGGGGACGCTGAGGGCCGTGTCGGGGTGTCGCCTGAGGGCGTGGCCGGAGGAGCAGCAGTGATCGGGCTGGCTCTGCAGCGGCCGATCTTCCTGCTGCTGCTCGTGCTGCTGCCCCTGGTGTTCCTGGCCTGGCGTTTCTGGCCGCCGCCCCTGCAGGCGCGTCGCAGCCTGCTCACACTGGTGGCGCGCCTTCTGCTCATGGCTCTCCTCGTCTTCGCGCTCGCAGGTGTACGCCTGACCACCTCTCCGAACAAGCGCGCCGTGGTGGCTGTGGTCGACCTCTCCGCCAGCGTCAAGGCCCACGGCAACCTCGACAGCGAGGCGGCGCAGGTCCGCACACTGCAGTCGAGCAAGGGCCCGGATGACCTGTTCGGGGTCGTGACCTTCGGCCACGACGCCGCCGTCGAGCTGCCGCTCACGCGAGACCCGGCCTTCGAGAGCTTCCAGACACAGCCGGATCCCTCGTACACCGACATCGCCGGGGCACTGCGACTGGCGGCGGGTCTCATCCCGGATGGGTACGCGAGGCAGCTGGTACTGATTTCGGACGGGCGCCAGAACCTCGGCGACGCGCCGGACGCGGTTTCGGCGCTGCGAGCGGACGGGGTGAGGGTGGACGTGGTCAGTGTCGGTCAGGCACCGGCGGCTGAGGCCATGGTGCTCTCGGTCGAGACGGCGCAGGAGCTTCGAGACGGGCAGACAGCGACCGCCACCGTCCATCTTCGATCGACCGGCCAGGCGTCAGGGCGGCTGACGCTGATCGTCGACGACAAGGAGGTGGCGAGTCGTGACGTCACGCTCCCCGCAGGCGCATCCACCCAGGTCTTCGACCTTGCGGCGATGCCAATAGGTATCCACACGGTTCGCGCCGAGTTGAACGCGCAGCCGGACACGTACACCGAGAACAACGTGAGCGAGGCCGCCGTGAAGGTCGTGGGGCGGCCCTCGGTGCTGGTGCTGGAAGGTAAGGAGGGCGAGGGCCTGAACGTCGCCGCCGCGCTCCAGGCCGCCGGCATGAACGTCGAGCGGCGTCCCGCGGCCGGTGCGCCCACCGACACGACCACGCTGGGGAGGTTCGACTCGACCGTCGTGGTCGATTCGCCCACTGACAGCTTTCCGCGGGACTCGCTTGGCGCCATCGCCGCGTCCGTGCACGACCTGGGCAAGGGACTGGTCACCGTCGGCGGCCCGACGTCCTACGGCCCGGGCGGCTGGCAGGGGACGCCGCTGGAGCAGGCGCTGCCGGTGAGCATGGACCTGCCACAGCGGAAGGACAAGCCCAAGGTCGCGGTCGTACTCGTGATGGAGACGATGGAGGACCAGTACGCAGACAAGATCGTCCTGGACGCGGCCAGTTCGGTGATCGACAAGCTGTCTCCCAACGACCTGGTGGCGGTGACGGACGGGCGTCAGGGCTTTCTGGTGGACATGACCCCGGCTTCGGAGAAGAAGTCGATCTTCGCGAAGATGAACAGCGCCAACCTGGGCGACCCGGCGAGCTATCTGCCCTTCGTCCAGAAGGCCACCGACGCGCTCCTGAAGACGGACGCCCCACTCAAGCACGTCGTGATCCTCGGGGACGGCGACGCCGAGGAGAGCCAGCCGGCGGACATGCAGAACTTCTTGCAGGGAGCCCTGGGCAAGGGCATCACCACCTCAGCGATCGGGGTCGACGTACACGGGCAGCCGCAGAACATGAGCTACATGCAGGACATCGCCCGCTGGGGCGGCGGCCGCTTCTACGAGTCCAACAGCGCCTCGCAGGTGCCCGACCTGTTCCTGAAGGAGAGCGTGGCCGCCCTCAAGCCGTGGTTCGAGCAGGACGCCTTCTACCCGAAGATCACCGCCGCAGGTGACCTGCTCCAGGGCGTCCACACCGACAGCTTCCCCCAGCTCGGCGGCTACGTGGTCACCACGCCCAAACAGAATGCCGAGCAGTACCTGACCAGCGGGAAACAGGACCCCGTGCTGGCGGCGTGGTCGTATGGGCTGGGCCGCGCTGTGGCATGGACCAGTGACTCGACGGGCGTCTGGACCAGCGGCTTCCTGAAATCCCCCGTGTCAGCTTCCCTATTCGCCCGGATGGTCGCCTGGACGCTGCCGGGCGGCACTGGAGACCGGCTCGACGTGCAGGCCCAGCCCAGCGGAGACGGCCTGCAGGTCAGCGTGACGGGGCCGCCGGCGAGCGGCGCCAACCTGCAGCTCGGCGTCGTCTGGCCCAACTTCCAGAATTCGACGCAGGAGCTGCTGCCGGCGGCGCCGGGCCGCTGGGAGGGAAGGATCACCGGGACCGGCGTCGGCACCTACCTGCTCCACGCCGCTCTGCTCAAGGGGGGCCAGCCGACCGCGCAGGCCGACAGAGCGGTCTCGGTCTCCTACTCGCCCGAATACCTCGATCTGGGGCGCGATGACGGGCTGCTTCATCAGGTCGCCCGAAACGGCGGAGGCATCGTCCTGGCCGGAGCGGCCGCCGCCTGGAAGCAGCGTCCCCTTCCGATTCCCGTGAACACGGACGTCTTCTGGCTGCTGGTGCTGCTGGTCGCCCTGCTCTGGCCCCTGGACGTCGCCGTCCGGCGCATCACCCTCAGCCCACGGCAGCTGCTCAACACCGCCATGACCCTGGCCAGGGAGCGGGGTGGAGGCGACCTGGAAGTGGGCGTGCCGGCCGAGCTGGCCCGACTCCGGGAAAGGGTCGCCACCACGCGCCGCCGCCACGTGGTGGGGGGCGAGCCGCCGCCGCCCAGGAGTAACGAAGCGTGGGCCGAGGCCGAGGCCGAAAAGCAGCTGGCTGCCCCCAAGCGAACGGCCGCCCAGCAACGCGCCGAGCAGCGGCGTAGGGAAGAGGAGGCGCTGTCCGCGCGCCTCCTGGAGGCGAGGCGGAAGCGGCGCGGAAGCGGCGACTGACCGTCGGTCCCGGCCATCCGGGGCGCCGAGAGGCGATCCAGCGCTGCGAGTAAAATCGATCCTCGCCTCGGGCCTGCAGGCCCACGTAGCTCAGTCGGTAGAGCACTTCCTTGGTAAGGAAGAGGTCTCGGGTTCGAATCCCGACGTGGGCTCCATCTCCTCCTCCAAATACGATTTGGACCTCTTCCTACGGTTTTGGAGCCTCTTCGAGCCCCTCAAATCTGACCGGACAAAAACCGTAGGAAAAGGTCTAAAGGACCGCATTTCTGGCAAAGCTGGTGTAAGCTGCCGAGCGATAGATGACCAAGCTAAGCGTGGTCAAGCCGGCGGCGCCGACCCAGCTGGGGTTGCTGGCCGATGACTACCTCGCCGCCTGCAGGGCCGCCGGCGCGTCGCCGAAGACGATCCGATTCGGCTACGGCTTTCCACTCAAGAACGTGTTCCTGCCCTGGGCAGCAGAGCAAGGGATCACCGAGCCGGGCCAGCTGGACAACCGCGTGCTCGATCGTTTCACCGTCCACCTCCGTGAGGATGGGGGCATCAGAGGCCAGCTGAGTGAGCAATCGATCTGGACCTACGTGAAGGCCGTGAACCGCTTCGTGCGCTGGCTTCGCGAGGAGGGCGAGCAGGTGACGGCCGAGGGTCGCAAGCTGCCCAAGCTGCCGAAGAAGCTGGTCGAGGTCCTGAGCCGGGAGGAAGTCGCGGAGCTGGAGGCAGCGGCGCCAAACGAGCGTGACAAGGTGATTGTTCGGGTTCTTGCTGATGGAGGCCTGCGGGTTGGTGAGCTAGTGAAGCTCCGGACAACCGATCTAGAGGAACAGCATGGGAGCTGCTTCCTGAAAGTGCGCGGCAAGGGCAACCGGGAGCGTTTGGTCCCGCTCGACCGGACGCTGTATCGCCGGCTGCGGCGGTACGGCATGGCGCGGCCAGGCGACTCCGAGCGGATATTCCTTGCACTTCGTCGCGGACCAGGCGGTGATCACCCTCCGCTTACGGAGAACGGGGTGCAGCAGATGGTCAGAGAGCTTGCGGACATTGCTGGGCTGAAGCGCAGGGTGAGTCCACACACCTTCAGACATAGCGCAGCAACATGGATGCTTCGTTCGGGAATGAATCCGCTGCTGGTTGCGCAGGTCCTGGGACATACGTCACTCGACATGATTCAGAACGTCTACAGCCATCTGACCCCCACAGATGCACATCGGGAACTAATCAGAGCATTGCAAGCTGATCGGGAGGGTGTCACGTAGTAGGCTGGCATGTGAGATCGCGGCGCCATGTTAACTCCCATTCGGCGCCCACCGGCGATATTCGGAGCAACTGAGCATGGCTTCCAGTGAATCCAAGCGAGGACACTATGTCCCGCAGTTTTGGCTACGGCAGTTCGCTACAACAGGAGGGCGCCGATACATATATGTCTTAGATAAGACTAAGACCAGTCTATCTGTTCCACCAGAGCGCCTAAGGATAAGTGACATTGCGCATGAGCCTGACTTCTATCAGTACGTAGACAGTGAGGGTAAGCGCGCGACTCTGGAGACCTACCTCGATCGGCGGATCGAATCACCAGGTGCGCAACAACTACGTAACCTTATCGCGAGAGGCTCGCCGGATAAGCTAAACGGTTCCGAGCGAGAACAGTTTGCGGGGTTGATTGCAGCTCAGGCACTTCGCACCCTGCATGTGCGCCTCAGCGAATCAGATCAACGGAACCAAGCATTGATCGCCGTCAAGCGATTCTTACAACGGCTTGGTGATGGGAATGAGGAGCTAGACGACCCGCCGATAATGGATGATGCCCGCGCGCATGCGAACTTGATTAGGCAATTTACCCCAGCCTTAACGAAGAATGTGCTCGATCTGCGATGGGTGCTTCTTCGGCAGACTTCCAGTCTGCAGTTCTGGTTGTCCGACAATCCAGTTTTGAAATGGGAGGATGAGGGC
>JALYYF010000541.1 GCA_030946725.1 Candidatus Dormiibacterota bacterium | reverse complement strand
ACGAGGCCGTCAACAAGGCGCAGTCGGAGATCTACGCGATCTCGGACGACCGGGTCGGCGGCGCCATGGAGCGGCTCTACGACCTGTTGAAGCCGGCCATGGACCGCATCGACGCGCAGATGGCCTCAGGTGGGGGAGTGCTCGGCATCGCCTCCGGCTTCCATGACCTCGACCGGATGACCAACGGCTACAAGCCGTCGGACCTGGTGATCATCGCCGGCAGGCCCAGCATGGGAAAAACCTCATTCGTGCTCAACGTGGCGCTCAACGCGGCCGTAGAGCAGAAGAAGCCCATCGCCGTGTTCAGCCTCGAGATGTCGAAGGAGCAGCTGGTCGAGCGGATGCTCTGCGAGCAGGCCCGGATCGACGCCCAGCGCCTGCACCGGGGAACGCTGAGCGACGTCGAGTACGAGCGACTGGCCGGGGCGCTGGGCCCGCTCGGCGACGCGCCGATCTGGATCGACGACTCGCCGATGCTGGACGACCTGACGCTGCGTCTCAAGGCCAGGCAGGCGAGAGCCAGGGAGGGGATCGAGATGATCATCCTCGACTACCTGCAGCTGATGCACGGGCGTGGGCGCAGTGACGACAGCAACCGCGTCCAGGAGGTTTCAGCGATCTCCCGGTCGCTGAAGTCGATCGCCCGCGAGCTGAAGGTGCCGGTGATCGCCATCTCCCAGCTTTCGCGCGCGCCCGAGGCACGCCCGGACAAGCGGCCCATCCTCAGCGACCTCCGTGAGTCGGGTTCCATAGAACAGGACGCCGACATTGTCATGTTTCTGTATAGAGATGATTACTACAACCGCGAGAAGTCGGAGAAGCCCGGCATCGCCGAGATCATCGTCGCCAAGCACCGCAACGGCCCCACCGGGGTCGTGGAGCTGGTGTTCCGCAAAGAGCTGACACGCTTCGAGAACCTCGAACGCCGCCGGGCCGCCGAGGCGGGGTAGGGGAAGGGGGGATGCTGGTGGATCGCACCCGACCTCGTCCCCTCCGCACCGGGTTTAATAGCCCACCGTGGTAACCGCGGTCATCGGCGGCCAGTGGGGCGACGAGGGCAAGGGCAAGATCATCGACCTGCTCGCGGAGAAGGCTGCCCTCGTCATCCGCGCCCAGGGCGGCAACAACGCCGGCCACACCGTGGTCACGGAGCACGGCGAGTTCAAGTTCCAGCTGATGCCAAGCGGCATCCTCTACCCCCACGTCACCTGCGTGATCGGTCACGGCGTGGTGGTCGACCCGCGCGTGATGCTGAAGGAGATCGAGCAGCTCCGTGAGCGCAACATCGAGCCCAGCAACCTGGTCGTAAGCGAGCGCGCGCACATGGTCATGAGCTACCACCCGGTGCTGGATCGCCTCGAGGAGGATTCCCGCGGCACCGACCGGCTGGGCACCACCTGGCGGGGCATCGGCCCCGCCTACTCGGACAAGATCCGCCGCATCGGGTTCCGCATCGGCGACCTCCAGAAGGAGGTCTTCATGCGCAAGAAGCTCGACTTCGTGGTGGGCCAGGTGAAGAACCCGGTCATGACCGACCTCTACAGGCAGGAGCCGTTCGACTGCGAGCAGATGGTCGAGGAGTACCTCGAGTACGCCCGCCAGCTCGATCCCTACATCAAGGACACCTACCCGATCGTCCAGGACGCGCTCGACCGCGGTGCCCCCGTGCTGCTGGAGGGCGCCCAGGCGACGATGCTCGACCTGGACTACGGCACCTACCCGTACGTCACCAGCTCGAATCCGACCGCTGGCGGTGTCTGCACCGGCTCCGGCGTGCCTCCGACGCGGCTCGATTCGGCGCTTGTCGTGCTCAAGGCCTACACGACGCGCGTCGGCTACGGTCCGTTTCCGACCGAGCTGACGGATGAGGTCGGCGACCAGATCCGGGAGCGGGGCCGGGAGTTTGGGACGGTCACCGGCAGGGCCCGCCGCGTGGGCTGGTTCGACGGCTCGGTGGCCCGCTATGCGGCACGGGTCAACGGCGCCACCTCGCTGGCGGTCACCAAGCTGGACATCCTGGAAACGATGCCGGAGCTCAAGATCTGCGTCGGCTACGAGTTCCGCGGCGAGTTCCACGACCACCCGATGGCGAACATCTCGCATCTCAAGCACTGCGAGCCGCGCTACGTCACCCTCCCGGGCTGGGAGTCACCGATCGGCGACTGCCGCCGCTGGGAGGACCTGCCCGCGAACTGCCGCGCCTACGTCGAGTGCCTGGAGGACGTCTGCGGCGTGCCCATCGGCCTGGTCGGTCTGGGGCCGCGCCGTGAGCAGTTCATCAACCGGGGCAACGACCTCTTCTAGTCCAGGGTTCTCCTCCCCCGCAAAACGTGGCGGAAGTGCATGGAGTCGCTCAGCTGGCGCGGGCCTTGTGGCCCACCCGCGTGCCCAGCCCGGGCGTGCGCGCGGCACGGGCGGCGTCTTTGACCCGCCGCCGGTTCGGTATCAACCAGCCCAGGGACTCCACCAGCGCGACCACGATGAGGAGCGCGGCCACCGTGATGGGAACCGCCTCGATGCCGAAGCCACGAACACGGGCCGCCATGCTCACCACGCCCGCCGCGAGGCCGAGCAGCGGCCGTCCCAGGCCTGACGGCGGCAGCATCCGGCGATCGGCGAGAACCAGCGCGGCCGTGAACCAGAGCGGCCCGCTGTCCAGGTGATAGATCGCGGACCACCCCATGAGCCTCACCGAGGCCAGCGCACCCAGGCCGAACATCAGCGCCACCACGAGGCTCAGGCGGCGGGCGTACCAGAGCCAGGCGGCGCCCAGCACGACGGCGAGCAGCGAGGTGGCGAACACGGGACCGGCCACGTTGCCGACGTAGAGCCTGATGGGGTCGAGCGGTGTCTGGCCGCTGGCCGCGGACTGGAGCCAGAAGCGGACCGGCTCGGGCATCGCCACCCGCGTGTGCGGGCTCAGGTAGGAGGCGGGCGCGCCCCTGGAGAGAAGGAAGATCGCCGAATAGCCGATGACGCCGAAGTCCAATCGGGCCCGCGGTGTGAAGCGTGCACGGGCCACCTCGAAGAGGGATGCGCCCAGGGCGATGAGTGCCGGCCAGACCAGCGAGGCGCCGGGGCCGACCAGCGCCACACCGACCAGGGCTGGGACGACCGGGCTGATCTCCAGGCGTTGATGTGTGAAGTGGGCCGCCGCGTGCACCGAACCCCCGATGGCGATGGCCACGGCCAGCATCTCGAAGGCGGGGACGCCGAAGAGTGCCAGACCGAGCAGGACAGGCGGCGTCAGCGCCACCAGCGAGCTCAGGGAGGGTGAGGTGGTGTCAGGCCTGAAGACCGCCCGGTTGAGGGCGTCCAGGGCTCTCCTGGCCACCCGCCGATTCTAGAGCCAAGTCCAAAACGGCTGGCCCTCCGGCTTCTCTCGTGAACTCGCAATGGCCACCGGCGGCGCCCCATGGTGCATAATCCCGCCTCGAGTGTCGCAGTCCTCTCAACGCCTTTTAGCGACAGTCTTCCTCATGGCCCTGGCGCTGCTTGTCGTGCCGTCGCCGGCACTTGCGGCACCACCCGCCGACAACACCTGGACGGCCTTAGCACCACTGCCGCAGGCCCAGGACCGCCCGGTGCTGGCGCTGGCGACCGACCCGGCTGACGGACGCGTCCTGCTAGCCGGGACGGCGGCGGGGGAGATCTACCGCAGCACGGACGGCGGGCAGACCTGGCGGCTGGCGAAGACCGGCCTCGGTCGAGGGGTGGCGGCCCTCAGCTTCAGCCCTTTCCGCCCGGGTTTCGTGCTCGCCGGAACTCGCGGCAGCGGCATCTGGCGGAGCATCGACGGCGGTGTCAGCTGGCAGCCACAGCCGGGGACCGAGTCGAGAAGCGCCCGTGCATTCAGCTTCACCAAGGCCCTGGCCCTGGCCGGGACCGACCAGGGCGTGCTGGTCAGCCATGACCTGGGCAGCTGGACGGTGTCCGGCCTGAGCGAGGTAACGGTCAGCGCTCTCGCCGCCTCGGCCGTCAACGAGCCGACGCGGCTGGTGGCCGGTGGGGACGGGAGCCGGGGCACCGAGGCCCTGCCGCTCTTCACCAGCGCCGACGGCGGACAGTCCTGGGCGCCCGTCGTCGGGAACCAGGCCGGCAGCAGCATGGTCGCCATGCTGACGGCCGGGCCCCTGCCGTCCCAGCAGACGGTGC
The DNA here is from genome assembly GCA_030946725.1 of Candidatus Dormiibacterota bacterium. GTDB lineage: Bacteria > Chloroflexota > Dormibacteria > Dormibacterales > Dormibacteraceae > Nephthysia. The sequence continues at coordinate 4,561 of JALYYF010000541.1, read as the reverse complement.
GGCCGCTGCTCCTGGGCACCAACACCGGCCTCTTCCTCTCAACCGACAACGGCTCCAGCTGGCAGCAGGTGACCGCCGGCGGCGCCCTCCCGGCCACGGACTTCACAGCCGCAGCCTTCGTCACCACCCATGCGGACCGCTTCTACGTGGCCAGCGATGGCGGAGCGTCCCAGCTCGGTGGCCTCTGGTCGACCGGTGACAGCGGCGGGCATGTCAACTCTCTGAGCCCGCCGATCCCCTCCGTCACCGCGCTGGCGGTGACCAACGACGAAACCCCCACGCTCTATACCGCAACCTTCCGCGGCGGTGACCACAGCGTGATGCTGTGGGCCTACCGAGACGCCGGCGGCCAGCCGAAGGGTCCGGCGACGGTCCCCTCGGCTGCACCCGGACCTCAGGGAAAGGTGGCGGGTGCCGTCCCCAGGACCAACAGGATCTGGATCTTCGCCCTCCTGGCGGGTCCGGAGGCGCCCTACCTTGTCCTCGGCCTGATCGCCCTGCTGGTCCTGATGGTGGCCGGAGTCACCCACTTCCGGCGGGCCCGCCGCCTCTAGACCGCTCCAGGCGACGGCCTGGCTCCCGTGTCAGCCGTCCCTCTGTGCCCCGCGCTCGGCCTGCGCTTCGCCGAGGTCCTCAGCTTCACCGAGGGCGGGCCGGTGCGGGCCGGCCGCCGTCGCCTCGTCCAGCTGTGCCGGCCAGCGTCGGAAGAGCCGGAACGACTCCAGCCCTGCGCTGCGCAGCATCTCGGCGGCGAGCCGATCGTGATGTCCTCCGCTCAGGTCGCCGACGGGATCCTTGCTGGCTCGCATCAGCCTGGAGAACGGGAGCGTCGCGACGGCTCGGAAGGCCAGCAGCGCTCGTGCCTGCTCCAGCGTCCCGCTCTGTTCGGCTGCGCGGACGAAGGCCAGGGCCGAGCCCATCTCGCGGGCCTGCCGCCAGCGCCATATCAGGTAGAGCACTCCGACGATGAGGATCGGAGGCGCCGCCGTCAGCACGGCCAGAGCCGTGGCCGCCTGCTGGATGGAGTCGTGGGCCTGGGCCCCGCTCTGGATCAGCGGATCCCCAGTGTGCTTCTGGAGGGCGGCGGTCGCCGACGAGAGGTAATCGCCGATGAAGGGGATGTTGCGGGGGACCGAGTGCCGGAAGTCTCCGATCCAGCTGTTGAAGGTTTTCCCGGTGCTGCTGATCGCGTCCGAGACCGCCCACAGCGCGGTCACCAGCCGGTAGACGGTCATCCCGGCCGCCACCCAGACCGCACCCCAGATGACGACGGCCAGGTCGAGGAGGAGCAGGCCGAACCTGCGCCCGGGAGGGTCGGGGTAGAACTTCAGCACGTCTCGACACTACACTCGCAAACCGTGAGTTCTGCCCTGCAACGTCTGCAAGACCTCGGCTACGAGCTGCCGGCGGCGCCGCCCGCGATGGCGTCCTACGTCCCCACCCGGCTGGTGCCCATCGGCGAAGGCAGGGCGCTGCTGTTTGTTGCCGGCCAGGTGCCGCGCCGAGACGGGGAGCTGATGACCGGCCGCGTCCCGGACGAGGTGGGGATGGAGCAGGCGCAGGAGGCGGCGCGGGCCTGCGCGCTCAACGTGCTGGCCCAGATCGACGCGGCGGCCGGGCTCGAGCAGGTCGAGCAGGTCGCCCAGCTGACCGGCTACGTGCAGTCTGCCGCCGGCTTCGGGGAGCAGCCCGAGGTGATCAACGCAGCCTCGGACCTGATCGTCGAGGTGCTGGGCGAGCCCGGCAGGCACAGCCGCGCGGCGGTCGGCGTCAACGCCCTGCCGCGCGGCGTGTCGGTCGAGATCGCGGCCGTGGTGGTGGTCAGAACCTAGCCGCGGCGCTGCTTCCGACCGTGCTGAAAGTCGCGGCCGGCATCGTAGGCTTGAGCCGGGGTGAGGCCTGCTCGCGGGGCGGCGGCTCGCGAGCCGGGCGAAGGATTCACCGGCCGGCAGGTTGAGATCGCAGAGGGGAGGATTCCGGATGACCAGGTTCGGCTACACCTTGATGTGCGAGCAGCAGGGACCCCGAGAGCTCGTGCGCCAGGCGGCGCTCGCCGAAGAGACCGGTTTCGATTTCGCCGTCATCTCGGACCACTACCACCCCTGGCTCGAGGAGCAGGGCGAGAGCCCGTACGCCTGGAGCGTGCTCGGAGCGGTGGCTGAGCGGACCGAGCGTATGAACCTGATGACCATGGTCACCTGCCCGATCGTGCGCTACCACCCGGCGCTGGTCGCCCAGAAGGCCGCCACCGTCCAGATCCTCAGCGAGGGGCGCTTCGCCCTCGGCCTGGGTGCGGGCGAAAACTTGAACGAGCACGTTGTGGGCATGGGCTGGCCGCCGGCACGGGAGCGGCATCAGATGCTGGCGGAGGCCATCGAGATCATTCGCGAACTCTGGAAGGGGCGCTTCGTGAATCACGAAGGCGACTACTTCAACGTTCACGACGCCCGCATCTACAGCCTGCCGCGGGAGCTGCCCCCGATCTTCGTGGCCGCGGGTGGCCCGGAGGCCGCCGCGCTCGCGGCCGCCTACGGCGACGGTCTGATCGGAACCGAGCCGCTGGGAGAGCTGGTCCAGTCCTACCGGGAATCGGGTGGCGAGGGCTCCACCTGGGCGCAGATCGCCGTCTGCTGGGCGGAGGACGAGCGGAGCGCACTGGAGACGGCGCACCGCTACTTCCGGTTTGCGGTGCCCGGCTGGAAGGTCCAGACGGAGCTGCCCACCCCCGTCAACTTCGAGGCGGCCACCAAGACCGTGCGACCCGAAGACGTCGCCGAGCTGGTGCCGCACGGCCCGGACCCCGAGAAGTACGTCGCGGGGATCCAGAAATTCCTTGACGCCGGCTTCGAGAGCGTCGCCATCGTGCAGGCCGGCCCCGACCAGGAGGGCTTCATCCGCTTCTGGGAACGGGAGCTGGCGCCTGCCCTGAAGGAGACAGCGAAGGCCGCCGGCGGCTGATCAGGCGGGAAGCGGACTCAGGCGTCCCAGACCCGCTTCATGATGAGGCGGGAGAGCTTGTTGGAGTCGTGGTGCGAGGGGATGCGCGTGTTGACCACGTCCCCTGCCACGAAGCGCACCTGGGGGCAGAGCCGCTGGGCCTCCCGATAGTCGAAGATCACCTGCGACTGGCCACCGGTCGGAAGGTGGTTCAGGTTCGCGTTGACGATCACGAAGTCGAAGAGGCTCTCGCCGACGTGCTCGTAGAGCACCCGCAGGTAGTTGCTGACGTTGTAGCCGTCGGTCTCTCCGTGCTGGGAGGCGACGTTGCAGACGAAGACCTTGAGTGCCGGCGACTCCTTGATGGTCCGCACCATGCCGGGCACCAACAGGTTGGGCAGGATCGAGGTGTAGAGCGATCCGGGCCCAACCACGATCAGCTCGGCGTTCATGATCGCGAGCGCCGCCTCAGGGTTGAGCTCGGCCTCGTCCGGCTTCAGGAAGACCCTGGTGATGGGACCGTTCTGCTCGGGAATCTTCGACTCGCCCTCGATATCGGAGCCGTTGACGCTGGCCACCAGGGTGACGTCGTGAAGCGTCGAGGGGATCAGCGCGCCTCGCACGGCGAGGACGCGGCCCGACTCCCGGAGTGCCAGCTCGAAGTTCCCGGTGACCTCGGCCATGGCCATGATGAAGAGGTTGCCGAAGCTGTGGCCGTCCAGCGACCCATTCTTGAAGCGGTGGTTGAAGAGGTCCTTCACCAGCGGCTCGGCGTCCGCGAGAGCTACCAGGCACTGCCGGAAGTCGCCGGGAGGCAGGATCCGGTACTCCTCCCGAAGCCGGCCGCTGGAGCCGCCGTCGTCGGCCACAGTCACGATCGCGGCCAGGTTGGCCGTGTACTCCTTCAGGCCGCGCAGGAGCGTGGACATCCCCGTGCCGCCCCCGATCGCCACCAGGCGCGGGCCGCGGCTGCGGGTGCGGAAGGAGTAGATCAGCTCCGCCACGCTGCGCTCGCCGCCGGGCAGGAAGGGGCCCAGCACGGACCGCTGCAGCTGCACGAAGGAGAAGACGAGCAGGCCGATCCCGGCGAACCCGAAGATCACTCCGCGGAGCCAGCGGGGCAGGAACTGCAGGGTGATGTAGTAGAACTGCCTCGGCAGCTCGGTGAACTGGTAGAAGTCCTTCAGGAAGTAGGCGGCGCCGAGGTCGATGATCAGGATGCTGACCGTGAGCAGCAGCAGCCAGCGTTTGACCTGGAGTCCGGGCGATAGCCAGCGCAGCCAGCCACTGGAAGAGCGGATCTTTAGAGCCATAGGGCCTGGGGTGGGAACGGCTGGCGGCGGCGTCCGGTTACAGCGACGATAATCAAGGCATGAACCCGATCCGCCGTCTACGCCGCCTCCGGCGTCTCGTCAGCCTCGTGGGCCTTGGGCTCACGGTCGCGGCCATCTCACAGGAGATGGCGAAGCCCGAGTCGGAGCGCACCTGGCACGGCAGGGTTTTCGGCACCGTCCCCTACGACTTCAGGCCGCCCACCTGGGAACGCATCCGCCGAGCCTACTGGAATACGGAGGACCCCCGGTTGTTCACGGATCGGGTCTTCGGGCTCGGGTGGGGCATCAAC
>JALYYF010000533.1 GCA_030946725.1 Candidatus Dormiibacterota bacterium | reverse complement strand
CCGACCCGGCCCGACAGGTGCAGGAGGGCCGGGGCGCCCGCCACGCTCCCGCGAATGGCCGCGGCGATGGTGGCCGAGGTGTTGACCACCAGCAGGTCGCCCGGACGGAGCAGGTCCGGCAGGTCGGTGAACCGGCGGTGCTCGATCCTGCCGGACGTGCGCCTGGCGACCATCAGCCGGACTTCGCCGCGGCCCCGGCCGCGCTCCTCGGGCGGCGACGACGCCTCCAGTCCGGCCGGGAGTTCGAAGTCCATGATCGTCTCCGGTGACAGCGCCGCCGTCATCCGCCGGACTCTTCTGTCCCGAGATCGGCAAGACGCACCCGACCGCTGGGTCGCCCTGATTCGATGAGGCGCAGGAAGGGCGGCACCACGGTCTCAGGCAGAGGGCGATCCGAGATGTCTTCACCGGGGAAGGCCTCCTGGTGCATGCGCGTGCGCAGATCGCCGGGGTCCATCCACCAGACGTGGAGATCCGGCTCTTCGGCGCTCAGGACGGCGGCCAGCTGCTCCATGGCCCCCTTCGCTGCCCCGTAGCCGCCCCAGCCGGGGTAGGCCTCCACCGCCGCGTCGGAGGTGACCATGACCACGCGCCCGCCGCCGGGCGCGGCCCTCAACATGCCGGCGGTCGCCTGGAAGAGCGCCAGCGGCGCGACCAGGTTGACCTCCACGACTTCGCGCAGACCGTCGAGCGGGTAGTCCGCCAGCGGCGGTAGCGGACTCGGTCCGAGCACGCCCGCGTTGTTCACCAGCAGGTCCAGCCCCCCCAGCCCGCCGGCCGATTCGGCAAGAGCTCGCCGGTGCTGAGCATCTCTCACGTCCCCCGGCACGGCCAGCAGAGGCGCTTCTGAAGGACCGGCGCCCCGGAGCTCGAGTTCCGCCTCCCGGAGGGCGCTAGGATCTCGACCGTCGATGACCAGGGCCCAGCCGCGGCCCCGCAGACCTCCGGCGAGTGCGCGTCCCAGGCCTCGAGACGCTCCGGTCACGATCGCCACCGGCACCCGCTGGTTCATTGAGTAAACGCAGTCTAATCTATTTTTATCGGCATCGTAGAGATTCGGGTTCCGAGCCGGCGCTCGCTCCAGCACGTCCGTCTCCCTCCCATGTGTAACTATGTCGTTACGTCATGGAGCCTCCCGCCGCCCTGGATGCTGCGATTCGCGGACTGGCCGATCCGATCCGCCGCGCGACGCTGCTCCGACTTGCGCAGGGCCCGGCGACGGCGGGCCAGCTGGCGGCGCTGTTCTCGGTCAGCCGTCCAGCGGTATCCCGGCACCTCCGAGTCCTGAGGGCGAGCGAGCTGGTCACGGCCACGACGCATGGCCGCCACGTCTGGTACGAGGCTCGACACCAACCCCTGGTCCGCGTCGAAAGGTGGGTCGGCCGGCTGGCGGAACAGGTCCACGGCGCGCCCGCGCTCACGCAGCTTTACAAGAGCCGGAGGAGGCAATCCTGATGACCCAGCCCGTCAGCTACGTCGAGTTGAACAGTCCCGACCTCGAGTCCTCGGCCCGCTTCTTCGCGGAGGTCTTCGGGTGGGACCCTCAGCCGTTTGCCGGACCGGAGTACCTGGTCGCTCCCGCCGATGGGAAGCGCGGAGTCGACGCCGGGCTGCTGGGCTCGCGCGACGGCCAGCCGCGGACAGTCCCCGTCATCAACGTCGCCAACCTCGCGGAGGCCGCCCGCCGGGTCGGAGACCACGGGGGCAGGATCGTGGTCGACCCTTTCACCATCCCTGGGGTCGGCCGCGGTTGCTACTTCACCGACCCCACCGGCCTTCTCGTCGGTCTCCACGAGAACGACCCCGAGGCCTGACGGATTGCGCTAGCGTGGGCCGCCATGCAGGACGTCGTTCCCCAGCTGGCGGCCGAGCTTCGCCTCCACCCGGACCAGGTCCTGCGGACCCTTGCGCTCAGCTCCGAGGGAGCCACCGTCCCCTTCATCGCCCGCTACCGGAAGGAAGCCAGCGGCGGCCTCGACGAGGTGCAGATCCAGGCCGTCCTGGAGGGCGCCCGCCGCCTGCGGGAGCTTGCGGAGCGCCGGGCCGCAGTGGTGGCCTCCATCGAGGAGCAGGGCAGGATGACGCCCGAGCTGGCGCGATCCGTCGAGGCGGCGACCACGCGAACCGAGCTCGAAGACCTCTACCTCCCGTACCGGCCACGACGTCGCACCAGGGCGACCATCGCCCGGGAACGTGGACTGGAAGCGCTCGCCGATCTGATCTGGCGGCAGCGCTCGCCAGACGGAGAGGCGTCCGAGGCGGTTCGTACCTTTGTCGACGCAGAGCGAGAGGTGCCGGACCCGGAAGCGGCGCTCGCCGGGGCCCGCGACATCTGCGCGGAGCGCATGGCGGAAGACGCAGCACTCAGGGGACTGGCCCGCGGCCTGGCGGCGCGTCACGGCGTCCTGCGCTCCGACGTGGTGCCAGCCCACCGAGTCGAGCGGACGAAGTTCGAGGGCTACTACGCCCACCGCGAACCGGCCACCTCAGCACCCTCCCACCGCGTCCTGGCGCTGTTGCGCGGCGAGGCCGAGGGGGTGCTCCGGGTCCGTCTGCAGTTCCAGGACGAAGAGGTCGTCCGCATGCTGACCGCGAAGCTGGTTACCCGCCCGCAGGCGCCGTTCGCGGAGCAGCTGCGCGCGGCGGTTGCGGACGGCTGGAGCCGCCTTCTCGGACCCTCGCTGGAGAGCGAGCTTCGCGGCGAGCTCAAGGCCCGGGCGGACAGGGAGGCGATCGAGGTCTTCGCGCAGAACCTGCGCCACCTGCTGCTGGCGCCCCCGGCGGGGGCCCGTCGGGTGCTGGCGCTCGACCCCGGCCTTCGGACCGGCCTCAAGCTGGCGGTCCTGGACGGCACCGGCCGTCTCCTGGAGACCGCCACTCTCTACACCGAGCGGGGAGCCGCCGAGCGTTCCCGCGCCGCGACCCTGCTTGTCGACCTGCTCGGAAAGCACCGTCCCGAACTGATCGCCGTCGGCAACGGCACCGGCAGCCGCGAGGCGGAAACCTTCGTGCGCGGCGCCTTGAAGGACCGGGGAGCGGCGGTGGGAGTCGTCTCTGTCAGCGAGCAGGGCGCCTCGATCTACTCCGCTTCTGAGATCGCACGCGAAGAGCTGCCGGGACTCGACGTGTCCCTCAGGGGCGCCGTCTCGATAGGCCGCCGCCTGCAGGACCCCCTCAGCGAGCTCGTCAAGATCGACCCCAAGAGCGTGGGCGTCGGCCAGTACCAGCACGACGTCGAGCAGGCGGCCCTGCGCAAGAAGCTGGGTGAGGTGATCGACTCCTGCGTGAACGCCGTCGGAGTCGACGTCAACACCGCCTCGCCGCAGCTGCTGGAGCACGTCTCCGGCATCGGTCCCACGCTGGCGCGGCGCATCATCGGACACCGAGAGCGCGCAGGACCCTTCGCCGGCCGTTCGGCTCTGCGTCAGGTGAGCGGATTGGGCCCCAAGGCGTTCGAGCAGGCGGCCGGATTCCTCCGAGTGCGCGGCAGCGAGCCGCTGGACAACAGCGCCGTGCACCCGGAGCGCTATGGAGTAGTGAGGCGGATGGCCGCCGATCTCCAGGTGGAGATCGGGGAGCTGGCCGGCCGCGCGGAGCTGACGCGACGGATCGATTGGCGCCTCTACACCGGGCCTGATGTAGGCGAGCCGACCTTGCGGGACATCCTGGCCGAGCTGGAGAAACCCGGCCGCGATCCCCGCGGCGACTTCTCAGCCCCGGCCTTTCGGGCAGACCTGAGCGCCCTCGAGGACCTGCGCGAGGGCATGGTCCTGGAGGGAGTGGTCACGAACGTAACGGCCTTCGGCGCCTTCGTGGACGTGGGCGTGCACCAGGACGGGCTGGTCCACGTGTCCGAGCTCGCCAACCGTTTCGTCCGCGACCCGGCTGAGGTCGTCACGCTGGGCGACCGGCTGGCCGTCAAGGTCCTCGGCGTGGACCTTGCGCGCAGGCGTCTCAGCCTGTCGGTGCGAGCGCTCGCCTGACCCGGCGCTCCTTCGCCGGCGGACCATGACCGCCCGGCCGTCTGCCAGGACTGCTGCAAGAATGCAGTTGAGATGGATGTGCGGTGAGCGGCGGACCAGCGGCTCTGTGCCCGGTCATGGTTGGCCGGCAGACCGCTCTCGCGCTGCTGGTGTCGACGCTGGACGACGCTCAGCGGTCTTCCGGGGGCACCGTGTTCGTCAGTGGAGAGGCGGGGGTCGGAAAGTCCCGGCTCATGGCGGCGGTGATCGAGCGGGCCACCGCTCGCGACATGCTTGTGCTGCGCGCGGACTGCGTCGAGACCGATCGCTCGGTGGCGTACGGCGTCCTGCTCGAGCTTCTCCAGGGCCATAGGGCGGAGCTCGCGGCCGGGTTCCCGGAGCTCGTCGACGACTCCAACCTGACCGAGAGACCGGAGACCTCCAACCCCCGACGGCTGGCCAGCTCCCTGGCCGACGTGATATCGGCGATGGCGGCGCAGCGTCCGGCCCTCGTCGTCGTCGAGGACGTGCACTGGTGCGACACGGCGACCCTCGAGGTGCTCAGACTGCTGGCCCGTCGACTACCCTCGATGCCGGCGTCGCTGACCCTCACCTATCGAGGCGACGAGGTCTCATCCGAGCTGGGCGCTGTGCTCTCCCAGCTCGACCGCGAACGCCTGTCGCGCGAACTCCGCCTGGAACCCCTGAGCAGCGCCCAGGTGGCCGAGATGGTCCAGGCCATATTCGATCTGCCGCGACCCCCGAGGTCCGCGTTCGTGGAGCAGCTGATCGGGCTGACGGAGGGCAATCCGTTTTTCGTCGAAGAGCTGTTGAAGTCCCTGCTGGTGGACGGCCGCCTGGGCAAGCGGGGCACCCTCGATCTCGATCTGCGGCTCGACAGCCTGCACCTTCCCCGGACGGTTCAGGACAACGTTCGCCGCCGGGTGATGGGATTGACGCCGGAGAGCAGGTCCGCGCTGGAGGCGGCCGCAGTAGCCGGCCGGCGGTTCGACTTCTCGATCTTGCGGGACGTCCTGGGAAGGACCGAGGTCGACCTCCTGGAGCACATGAAGGAGCTTGTCGCGGCGCAGCTGGTGGTCGAGGAGACCGCGGACAGGTTCGCCTTCCGGCACGCGCTCACGCGCGAGGCAGTCTACTCCAGCCTGCTGGCACGCGAGCGCCGATTGCTGCACGGCCGCATCGGAGACGCGATGGAGCGGCGGGAGAGGCATGGCCCGGAGACCGTGGCCGAGCTCGCGCTGCACTTCCATCACGCGGCCGACTGGCCCCGGACTGACGAGTACGCGCGGCGGGCGGCCGGGCGCGCCCAGACGCTTCAGACCCCGCGTCCTGTGATCGAGATGCTGGGGTACGCGCTGGAAGCGGCCGCTCACACCGGTTCCGATCCGGAGCAGATCGCCGAGCTGGAGCGGCAGCGCGCCACGGCGTTCGCCAGAATCGGTGACTTCGAGGCTGCCAAGCTGGGCCACGAGCGCGCCGCGGCGCTCTTCCGAGCAGCCGGAAACGTCGACGGCGAATGGAGGGCGCACATCGACCTCGGCTGGCTCTGGTCGGAGCGGGACTACGCGATGACGCGCCGCCATTTCGAGATCGGGATGGAGCTCGTTCGCGGGTCGGGCGACCGAGGCAAGCTGGCTGCCAGCCTTAACGCGCTTGGCAACTGGCACATGAACCTCGAGGAGGCGCTGACAGCGCTGCAGATGCACGAGCAGGCGCTGCCGCTCTTCGAATCACTCGCCGACCGCCAGGGGGCCGCTGTCACCCTCTCCCTCCGCGGGATCGCCGCGATGTTCACCAGCGACCTGATCGCAGCGGAAGCCGACCTGACACAGGCGATAGCCCTGTCGCGGGACCTCGGCGACCGGGTCGGGCTGATCAACGGGCTCGCCATGCGGGCTATGTGCCGCCCGACGGTGGCCAACGAGCACATGGTCCCCGCTTCCCTGCAGAGTCCGGCAGAGGACCTCGACGAGGCGATCACGGTGGCCCGGGCGATCGACTGGCCGGCGGGCGAGGCCTTCGGTCTCGTGGTCCGCTCCCAGGATCGGACCACCCACGGTGAGCTGGCGGGGGCGATGGCCGACGCGTTGGAGGCCCTCACCATCGCCGAAGAGATCGAGCACCAGGAGTGGGAGATCGCCGCACTTGAGGCCGTGGCGCTCCCGTCGCTTGCACTGGGTGATCCGGCTCAAGCTCGGGCCAGCCTGGAGAAGGCGCTTCCGCTGGCGCATGCCACCGGGTCCGCCCACTGGGTGAGCATTGTGACCTCGACCCTGGCGCTGGCATGCATGGACGGCGGCGACCTGGCGGCCGCCCACCGCCTCCTCGACACACTGGCGCTGGAAAGCGGGGCGCTCACTCCGGGTAAGAGACGGTGCTGGTACGCGAAGGCGGCCCTGGCACTGGCCGACGACCGCCCGATCGACACGCTCTCCCTTCTGGACGAGCTTGACACTCGCACGCCCAACCTGGGTGACACCGCGGTGCTTCCTCGCGCCTCCCTTTTGCGGGGAACCGCACTGAGCGCTCTGGGGCGCCACTCCGAGGCCGAGGACGTGTTGAGGGTGGCAAGAGCCGGCGCGGTGCTCTGGCGCTCCCCCACGCTGACCTGGCGCGTGGACGCCGAGCTCGGACGTCTTCACCGGCGTCAGCGGCGGCGCGATGATGCCGCCGCTGCCTTCGATTCAGCCCGAACCATCAGCAACCAGCTGGCGAGCAGGATCGACGACCCGACCCTGCGGGCCACATTCGACCTCGTCGTCAGCGCTTTGGTACCCCCGGAGTCGCCCAGGCGGAGGCGCCGGGCGGAGCTTGGCGGCCTCACCGAGCGCGAAACAGAGGTGGCGACACTGATCGCGAAAGGGTTGACGAACCGCCAGATCGGCGTTCGGCTGTTCGTCGGCGAGTCGACCGTCGAGTCACACGTGAAGCACGTCCTGTCCAAGCTCGAGTTCGCCTCTCGTGCCCAGATCGCGGTCTGGGCGGCCGCACGAAGCCTGGCCGAGGAGTCCGATATCCCCGACTGACCGTCTCAGAAATCCCTGGTATCGGGGATTTCCGGGTGACAGCCGGGGAGGAGATTGGTGTGAGCGGTCAATCTCGATTTCCTTCAGGAGAGAAAGCGACATGACAGTTTCAGTCGATGCGAACCAGGTTCGTCAGGACCAGCAGGGTGAGTGGACAGCAGCGGCACCGGGGTGGACACGCTACGTGGATGAGATCCGGCGTCCCGCTCAACCGATCACGGCGCGGCTGATCGAGTACGCAGGAATCCGTCGCGGGCAGCATGTCCTCGACCTCGCGTGCGGCGTGGGTGACCCGGCCCTGTCCATCGCCCGCCTGGTGGGCCCGGAAGGCTCCGTGCTGGGCGTGGACGTGACAACCGCGATGGTGGAGGGCGCACGGGCCCACGCCGAGGCCGAGGAACTGACGAACGCGCGCTTCCGGACGATCGACTCGGAGCTCGAGCCCGGCGTTCCGGACGCGGCTTTCGATGCCGTCACCTGCCGTCACGGCCTGATGTACATGCCCGACCCGAGCGCTGCGGTCGCCGCCTGGGTGAAGGCCCTCAAGCCCGGCGGACGGCTGGCGGTCAGCAGCTGGGGGTCTCCGGACCAGGTCCCCTTCTTCACGACCGCTCTCGGAATTCTTGCGCGCCACATCGAGCTACCGCCCCCGGACCCCTCGGCGCCGGGGCCGTTCGCGCTGCCGTCCACCGAGCGGCTCAGGGACGTGCTCCAGAGCGCCGGCATGGTCGATGTCGAGACGGCCGCCTTCGACACGCCCGTGTACGAGGCCGAGTCCGCGGCCGAGTGGTGGGATCTTCTCTCCGCGACGGGCGGGCCGCTGGTCATGCTGCTCGCCTCGCTGCCGCCCTCCAAGCGCGAGGAGATCCGCGAAGACGCGATCAAGACGGCCACCGAGCTCTTTCCGGCAGGCCCGGTCTCCCTGGGTGGACGGGCGCTGGTGGCAGGCGGCGTCAAGCCAGCCTGAGCCCGGACGCAGACGCGGGGCCCTGGCCAGCCAGGCCGGGGCCCCGTCCATGCAGGAGACGTCCGAAGCCTTAAGATTGTTCACTGTCCGATGAACAATCTGAATACTGCACCACCCGCGCGCCCCGGACATCAGCACTCTGAAGCCCGTGACTGGCAGGACCTGACCAGGCTCACTCAGGGCCGGCCGGTGGTGGTCGAGCGGGTGCGCCTGTTGGACCCGGACATCGCCATCGAGGGAAG
>JALYYF010000519.1 GCA_030946725.1 Candidatus Dormiibacterota bacterium | reverse complement strand
ACCAGTCGTTCAACTTCCGCGGCAAGGACAAGCTGAAGCCCTACTACGACCTGGTGGCCAACATCGCCACCGAGGAGCTCGGCCACATCGAGCTGGTGGCGGCCACCATCAGCGGCCTGCTGACGGGTGCGGTCGAACGCATGCCGGCAGACGCGGACGCCCCTTTGAAGAGCGTGGCGGGCGTCGGAAACCCGCACCACTTCCTCCTCGCCGGGCAGGGAGCGCTGCCCGTCAACGCCCTGGGCGCGCCCTGGAGCGGTGACTACGTGTTCAACAGCGGGGACCTGGTGCTCGACATGCTGCACAACTTCTTCCTGGAGTGCGGCGCGCGCATGGGCAAGCTCCGGGTCTACGAGATGAGCGACAACCCGATCGCCCGAGCGCTCTCCGGCTACCTGCTGGTCCGCGGCGGCGTCCATCAGGTCGCCTACGCGAAGGCGCTGGAGACGATCACCGGGGTGCCGGTGGACAAGATGCTCAACATCCCCGGCATCTCCAACAACCGGATCCCGGAGACCCGGAAGTACACCGAGAGCGGCGTGCACCGCACGCTCTACCGCTTCAGCCCCGACGACTACAGGGACATCGACAAGGTCTGGAAGGGCACGCACTTCGAGGACGGCGGCGAGCTGGTGGTCAAGGACGGGCCGCCCCAAGGCGGGCCGGTCAACCCGGGCAAGGAGGAGCCACAGGTGTTCGCGCCGGGCTACCACCCGGAGGAGCTGTACGAGATCGCGCAGAAGCTGGTGGGCCAGAAGCTCGCCCGATAGAGAGCGGGAGAGATGGGGGGAGGCCGTCCCTGGAGCGGTCTCCCCCAGCCAGACGTCGGGTAGCGGGCGGAGTCTAGAGGCGACCGTAGCCGGGCACAAATCTGACCTCCGGACCGGGGCCGGACCGCCCGCCTGCATGTGTAAGACTCGGATGCCATGACGGTTCGGCTGCACCCCTCGCCCACCACCCTGCGCCGGCTGGCGGGCGTCTCGCAGGGCAGGGAGCCGGCGGACCTGGTGCTCACCGGGGGTGCCCTGTTGAACGTCTTCACCGAGGAGGTCCAGGAGGGCTGGGGCGTGGCGGTCGCCGACGGCAGAGTGGCCTTCGTCGGCCCCGACGTGGACGTCGCGGCGCGCTCCGGGGAGGACACCGAACTGATCGAGCTGGGCGGCGACCTCGTGGCGCCCGGGCTGATCGAGGGCCACACGCATCTGACGCGCATTCGCGTGTCGGACTACGCGGACGCGCAGGTGGCGGCCGGCGTGACCACCACCGTGGTCGAGTGCATGGAGTTCGCGGCCGTGGCCGGGCCGCCCGGAGTCCGGGAGCTGCTGGCCGAGGCAGAAGGCGTCAGCGGGCGGCTCTTCTACACCCTCTCCGGGCTCATCGTCGTCGATCCCGAGCAGGACGCCGGCCTCGGGAGCGAGGACTGGGTGCAGCTCCTCGACCATCCTCGCGTGGCGGGGGTGGGTGAGGTCTACTGGGCCGACCTCCTGCGTGGCCACCGGCGCAGCGAGGCGCTGATCGCCGCCGCCCTGGAGCGGAGTCTGCCGGTCGAGGGACACGGCGCCGGGGCGCGCCCCGCCGCGCTCAACGCCATCGCCGCTTCAGGCATCGGTTCGGACCACGAGTCGATCACCGCGGAGGACTCGCTGGCGAGGCTGCGGCTCGGCCTTCGTGCCGAGGCACGCCACGGCGCGACGCGCCAGGACCTGCCCGCCCTGGCCGCTCTCTGGCGAGAGCTGCGCGTCGACCTCGGACGGCTCAGCCTGGTCACCGACGGCGTGGAACCCGAGGTGCTGGCCCGCGGGGAGTCCCTCAACTCGGTCGTCGATCTGGCGGTCGAGCTTGGGCTGCCCCTGCCGCGCGCGGTCCGGCTGGCCAGCCGCAACGTCGCCGAGGGGCTGGGCCTCGGCCGCTGGCTGGGCGGCCTCGGCCCGGCAATGCTCGCGGACCTGGTCGTCTTGCCGGCCGGCGCTGGCTTTCGGCCCCGACGGGTGCTGGTCGGCGGCCGGCCGCCGGTTCCATCGCCACCGTCCCGCTACCCCGCCTGGGTGCACGACCTGGTTCGGGTCAAGGGGCTGCGTCCAGAGCTGCTGGTCCGTCCCGGCCCGGGACGCTGGCGAGCGATGGAGCTGGTCGCGCCCCTGGTCACCCGCGAGGTCGAGAGCGACGGCTCCGACGCGCTGGTCTGCGCCTGCGTCGACCGGCTCGGGGGAGAGCGCGGCTTCCGGGGACTGCTGCACGGTTTCGGGCTGCGGGGCGGGGGCGTCGCGCTCAGCTCCGGCTGGGAGTCGGCCGGCCTTGTCGTCGTCGGCGACCGCTCCGAGGACATGGCCGTCGCCGCCCGGCGGGTGGCGGACAACCACGGCGGCGTGGCTGTGGTGAGCGAGGGGCGGGTGCTGGCCGAATGGCGGGCGCCCGTCGCGGGGCTCTACGGAAGCGGGCCGCTGGCAGAGGTCGTGAGCGAGGTTTCGGCGGTCAACGGTGCGCTGGCCACGCTCGGCTGTCCGTGGCCGAACGGTATCCTCAGCCTCGAGGTGCTGACCACCGCCGCGATCCCCTTTCTGCGGATCGCACCGAGCGGCTACCGGCGGCTCCGCGACGGGGCGCAGCTCGGACTGGAGTGGGAACCGTGAACCAACGGCTGCAGGGAACCCTGGTCGGTCTCGCGATCATGTTCGTCTTCGTGGCGCTGGGAGTCCGCCGCCGGATGCGCCCGCAACCGGTGCGGCCGAACCGGATAGTGCTCTTCTCCGTGCTCATCGTGCTGCTGGTCGGGCTCAGCTTCGTCGGCACCGGGGCGCACCTGATCGAGAACCCGCTCGCCATCGCGCTGGCGCCTGTGTGCCTGGCGATCGGGGTGGTGCTGGGCTTCTTCCT
>JALYYF010000511.1 GCA_030946725.1 Candidatus Dormiibacterota bacterium | reverse complement strand
GCTCCCAGGCTCCCGATGCACCTCGACCTCGCGGTCGCCCAGCCGCCGTCGCAGCGCCGCGACCTGGGTCGTCTTGCCGGCCCCTTCGGGGCCTTCGAACGTGATGAGCAGGCCGGCCACCTAGAGGGACCCCCTCCCTATCCGAGTCTCTCCCCCGCGAAGTCGGGGGAGTACCCCGGCCGTGCGCCGGGGGGAGGGGGCGGCGAGGGCGAAGGCGACCGGCTTCACCCGCACTTTTACTCCGCCGCCGGAAGGATGCGGAGGCGGCGCTGGGGTTCCTTGCCAGTGCTGCGCGCTACCAGCTCGTTCTCGGTGACCAGCTGGTGCTGGAGCCTCCGCACGTAGGCGTTCTGGGGGGAGATCTCCAGAGGCCGCAGGGTCGACTTCACTTTTCGGATCGCCTCCATGGCTTCGTTGAGCGCCTTCTGCAGGCTCGAGTCCGGCCGCTCGACGTCGTAGAGACGGCCCAGGGCCTCCTTGACCTGCGCGACCGAGTTGCTCTTCAGGATGTGGACGGGCACCCCACTGCTCTCCGCCTGGCGAAGCACCTCCGGTCGCCGTCGATAGTAATTCTTGAGCGTGAAGACGAGGTCGGCCCCATCCAGGTTGCCCAGCACTCGTACTGGTAGGTCGAGGTCGCGGATCGACTGCTCGAGGTAGAGCCGGGACACGCCGTACGGAAAGATGGCGCGGGGGCGGCGGACCGGTCCATTGGGCGAGGAAACCTGCTGCGGAACTCGCACCTCCTCCTCGACGTTGGAGATGACCCGACCTTCGCGGGTGCGCATCCGGACCCGCGGCGTCGGCAGCGGTCCCCGGAGGGCGGAGTCCACCACGTCTGCGAGCGGCTGGTGGATGGCCACCCGCTCTCGGTCCTGGATCTCGATCAGGACGTCGAAGGTGGGCGGCGACTTCCGCTCCAGGACGGTCTTCTGCGTGCCCCGCCGGCGAGCCTCCTCGTCCGACAGGGTCACGCTCTGGATGCCACCCAGGAGGTCGTTCAGCGTCGGGTTGACGAGGAGGTTCTCGAGCGTCCGGCCGTGCGCGGTGGCGATCAGCTGCACGCCGCGCTCCGCGATCGTGCGGGCGGCGGCCGCCTCCAGCTCGGTGCCGATCTCGTCGATCACGATCACCTCGGGCATGTGGTTCTCGACCGCCTCGATCATCACCGCGTGCTGGAGGAGCGGCGTCTGCACCTGCATGCGGCGGGCGCGGCCGATCCCGGGATGGGGGATGTCGCCGTCGCCCCCGATCTCGTTGGAGGTGTCGACGATGACCACCCGTTTGCGCTGCTCGTCGGCGAGCAGGCGGGCGCTCTCCCTGAGCATGGTCGTCTTGCCGATGCCGGGGCGGCCGAGCAGCAGGATGCTCTCCCCGCTCTCCACGATGTCGCGGAAGATCTCGGCCGTGCCCGTGACCGCGCGGCCGACGCGGCAGGTCATCCCCACGATCCGGCCCGACCGGTTGCGGATCGCGGAGACCCGGTGCAGCGTCCTCTCGATGCCGGCCCGGTTGTCGTCGCCGAACTGGCCCACGCGGGTGGCGACGTATTCGAGGTCCGCGTCGGTGACAGCCTGGTTGCTGAGGAGCACCTCGCGGCCGGGAACTCGGGCCTCCGGCTCGCGCCCGAGGTCGAGGACGATCTCGAGCAGCTCGGTGGGGTCGGTGAGTTCGTGCAGAGCCTGGTAGAGGTGAGGCGGCAGGGCCTGGGCCAGGAGCTCGATCTCCCCGTCCCAGCTGACGACCAGGGCGTGTGTCAATTGTGGTTGCATCTCATCCGAAAGCGGGCACCAGGCGCTGTTCCGGCACGGGAGCGGTGACGGTGACGTCCCGCACCAGCAGCGCCTGGGTGAGGAGGACCAGGAAACCGCGGCCCCGAAGGGCGTCGACGATGTGCGCGTCGTAGTGACGAAGGCTCGACCACGCGGGCTGCCCGTCCGCAGCCACGATGGCGTGGTCCACCAGCTCCTCGGCCAGGCCCGATTCGGGCAGCGCCATGAATGAGAGGGTGTGGGGGCGGCCGGCGGAGCTCTTGTGCACCCGGCACCAGCCTACGATCTCGACGCGGTCCACCACCTCCTGCTGGCCCGGCGCGGCGCGCAGCGCCTTCCAGGCCTTGTAGGTGGGCGCCTCGAGATGGGCCACGCCCTGTGGGGTGACCTTCCGGTAGAGGTGATAGAGCCGGCGGTCGTCCTTGCGCGCCGCCCCTCTCAAGCCCGCCGGCGGCTCGTCCGAGAGCGCCTCGGGCTGTTCCGCGTAGAGCACGGACTCCGTGGCGTATTGCCGGAAGCCCTCCGACCTGAAGGTCGTCACCAGCGGGTCGTCGAGCGGGATGCGGACGAAGAGCCGATGGACGCCCTTGTTGCCCGCCTGCTCGACGAGGTGTTCGACGAGCCCGGGCGCGACCTCCCGCTCGTCGACGTCGCCGGCCACGCAGAGGTTGAGCACGTGAAGCGCCGTGATCTTGGCCGGGAGGCTGATCGCCAGCGGCTGGCCGGAAGCCTGCACGAAGCCGACAACTCTGCCCCCGTCCTCGGCCACGTAGATCAGGGTCTCCTGCGAGAGCGGGAGCAGGAAGGAGAGGGTCTGGCTCACCAGTCCCCAGAGCCGGGCCGGCGGGGGCACCTCGGAGAACCGGGCCACCGAATCCCGGTAGATCTGCTCGATCCGGGAGATGTCCAGCAGGTTGGCCGCCCGCAGCTTCAGCTGCCCCACGACACCCTCTTGTCCTCCTCCCGCCCCGCGGGAGAATGGAGGTCCTTTCGGTCCTCCCCCCGCCCCGCGGGGGGAGGTAGGTGGGGGGAGGACGCGACCATCTTCAGGAACTCGCGGTGCAGCCGCAGGTCACCGCTCAGCTCAGGGTGGAAGGCGAGCGCCATGACGCTGCCCTGCCGGAGGGCGACGGGCTTGCCCTCGTAGGTCGCCATGACCTCGGCGGAACCGGCCTCCTCGACCACCGGGGCGCGGATGAACACCGCGGGGAACCTGCCCCCCTCCAGGCCGCTCACGTCCAGCTCCGCCTCGAAGCTGTCCAGCTGGCTGCCGTAGCCGTTGCGGCGCACCGTGATGTCCAGCGTCTGCAGGCCTCGCTGGTCCGGCAGGCCATCGGTGATGAGATCGGCGAGCACGATCATGCCCGCGCAGGTGGCCAGCGCGGGGAGACCGTCCGCCAGGGCATGCCGCACCGCCCCCGCAAGTCCCATCCTGTCCATCAGCATGGTCATCGTCGTACTCTCGCCGCCGGGAATGACGAGCCCGTCGAGACCCTCCAGATCTTCAGGCAGCCTGACCAGGCGCGTGCGCGCGCCGGCTTCCTCCAGGGCCCTGACGTGCTCGCGGAAGTCGCCCTGCAGGGCCATCACCCCGATGAGCGGACGTTCGCTCACGTGCCTACCAACCGCGACCGGCGAGCAGCTCCTCCCGGGGGATCGTCGAGAGCTCGATCCCACGCATCGGCTGGCCCAGACCGGCCGAGACCTCGGCCAGGATCTCCGGCTTGTCGTGATAGGTGGTGGCGGCCACGATCGCCTTGGCCATCCTCAACGGGTCCTCGGACTTGAAGATGCCGGAGCCGACGAAGTTGCCGTCGCACCCCAGCTGCATCATCAGCGCCGCGTCGGCCGGCGTGGCGATGCCGCCGGCGGAGAAGTTGACCACCGGCAGGCGGCCCAGGCGCTGGCATTCGGCGAGCAGCTCGACCGGAGCGCCGATCTGCTTGGCCTCGTGCACGAGCTCCGGGTAGCCCATGCCCTGCAGGGTCCGGATGCCCTTGTTGACGGCCCGCATATGGCGCACCGCCTCGACGACGTTGCCCGTGCCCGCCTCGCCCTTGGTGCGGATCATGGCGGCGCCCTCCGCGATGCGCCTCAGCGCCTCGCCCAGGTCACGGCAGCCACAGACGAAGGGGACCTTGAACTGCCACTTGTCGATGTGGTTCTCCTCGTCGGCCGGCGTCAGCACCTCGGACTCGTCGATGTAGTCGACGTCGAGCGCCTCGAGCACCCGGGCCTCCACGAAGTGGCCGATCCGGCACTTGGCCATCACCGGGATGGTCACCGCCTCTTTGATGCCGCGAACCAGCGCCGGGTCGGACATGCGTGCCACGCCCCCGTGCGCGCGGATGTCCGAGGGGACCCGCTCCAGGGCCATTACCGCGCAGGCTCCCGACTCCTCTGCGACGCGCGCCTGATCAGGCGTGACCACGTCCATGATCACGCCGCCCTTCAGCATCTCGGCCAGGCCGGCCTTGACCTTGAAGGTGCCCTTCAAGACACCGTTTCCGCCACTCTCCGCCATAACGCTCGATTCTACCCGCCGTGCGAATGAGCGCCGTCGCGGCCGCCGCCGCCGCACTCCTGGTCATCGCCGTGGCCTGCAGCCCTCTCCCACTCGGGAGTGGCGACTCCCCGGCCGGCCAGGACTCGTACCGGCCGCAGCCGGCGGGGCAGCGGGGCGGCACGCTGCTGATGTCGGACTTCGAGTACCCGCACACCCTCAACCCGCTTACGGCGCTCACCGACCTCGAGCTGCGCCTGGGCGGTCTCGTCTTCGCGCCGCTCTGGGGCTTCGACAACCGCCTCCGGCCCTACCCGGACCTCGTTCGCGAGGTCCCGACCACGGCCAACGGCGAGGTCAAGGCGGCGCGCGATGGCCGCTCCATGACTGTCGACGTGCGGCTCGCGGCCGGGCTGCGCTGGAGCGACGGACAGCCGTTGACGGCCGATGACGTCCTCTTCACGCTGGCCGCCATCCGCGACCCGGCGACCGGGGCTGTCGCTCCGGGCGGCCTGGACCGCCTCCAGGGCGCCCGCCGCCTCTCCAGCACCGAGCTCGTCCTCACCTTCGACGGCGTCTACGCGCCCTACCTGGAGCTCGGCGCGGGCCTCTTCGTGATGCCGGCGCACAGGCTCGCGACCGTGCCGCATTCCGATTGGTCGCAGGGCAGCTTCTTCCAGCGGCCCGACGTCGGGTCGGGGCCCTTCGTGGTGAGCGAGGCGGCGACCGGCGACCGGCTGGTCTTTGCGGCCAACCCTGAGGGCGGGGCCGGCCAGCAGCCCGTTCGCCACCGTGCCTACCTCGACCAGCTGACCTTCAAGGCCCAGTCCGGCAGGGCCGCGCTGCTGGGCGCCCTGCGGGGCGGGACGGCAGACCTCGGCTTCCACCTGGGACCGGACGACCTGCCTGCTCTGACGGGGATCGCCACCTCTTCGCCGGTTTCCTTCACCGGCCTTCGCGACGAATCGCTGGCCCCCAATCACGGCGACAACTCGGCGACCGGGCAGCCCCCGCCCTGGCTGAACGATCGCCGCGTGCTGGACGCGCTCGACCGTGCGATCGACCGCTCGGAGCTGGTCCGCCAGGCGCTGGCCGGCAGCGGGGCGCCCGTGCGCGGCGTGTTTCCGCGGGCGCTTTCGGGCTTCGCCCTGGGGTCCCGGGTCCCCGCCCTGCGCGACCTGGCCGGCGCGCGGCGGCTGCTCGACGAGGCAGGCTGGAGTCAGGGCGGCGACGGCGTCCGGGTCAAGGACGGCCGGCGGCTGCAGTTCGGCCTGATGACGGTCTGCGGCAGCGTCCTCGACGACCGCGTCCTGCAGCTGCTCCAGGGTCAGTGGCAGGAGCTCGGGGCGCTGGCCGTCACCAGCTGCCGGCCGCGCGACGCGTTCCTGGGGGCGACATCGAGCTCCGCTTACGACATGACCCTCTTCTCGAACGGGTGGGGGCCGGATCCCAATGACTGGGCGGGCCTGGTTGCGGAGGCGCCGGGACAGGCGAGCGACCGCTGCCAGGACGAGCCGCTGGGCCAGGCATTCGAGAGCGGCGCCTCCACGCTGGACGCCGCCCGGCGACGCGCCATCTACACCGCCGCCGAAAAGGAGTGGCTCGTGTACCACTGCACGATGCCCCTCTTCGAGGTGCCGCAGGTGACCCAGGTCTCGACCCGCTTGCACAACTTCGCGCCCAGCCCGGGACTCGGCTCGGAGACCTGGAACGCCGCCGACTGGTGGCTCTCGGGCGCGCCCGGCGGCGGCCGGTGAAAGTGCAGGATCTTATGTTGCGGCACTGATGGCACAAAGGCGCATGACCGTCACGCTCGACGAGGCGCTGCGGAGAGCGCTGAAGGCGAGGGCCGCACGGACTGGGAGCCATCAGAGCCAAGTGATGGAGGAAGCACTCCGTCACTTTCTCGGGTTCGAGCTACTCGAACGGCTGTGGGCGCACAACCAGATGGATGAGGAGGCAGCGACGGCGCTTGCCGTGGAAGCTCAGCACCGTGCGGGGCGCAGACGCTCCGAGTAGTTGTCCAGTCCCGAGATCCTGAGATGCCGAGGGGGACTGTTAGGTCCGCCCCCTCGCCACGGGGGGAGCCAGGAGGGGGCGTTGACGCCCTGGCTTGGCGCCGCGCGTCGGTGAGAGCCTGCCTCCACGGCTCGTCAAATGTTCGATCGCGGCTGCTTGGGATCAGTATGGCCAAGCAGCTGCGGCGGGAGCCCACCCAACCACCTCCCCCCCGGCGCTGCCGGTGGAGGAGCCAACAGTCGCCGAACTCCCGCCGCTACCAGCGGCGGTCGTAGGGTCGCAAGGACCGGCGCGGGGCCGGACGTAGCACGAAGGTCAGCAGCAGGCCGCAGAGGAAGCCCCCCACGTGGGCGCCATATGCCACACCGCCGCTCTGCTGGGTGTATCCGAGGCTGACCGCGCCGTACACGAACTGGAGCACGATCCAGAGTCCGATCATCACGTAGGCCGGGACCACCGCGGGGAAGATGCCCAGGATCACCCGTACCCGGTTGTTGCCGAACATGACGACGTACGCGGCCAGGACGCCCGAGATGGCGCCGCTGGCGCCGACGCCGGGCACCCGGGAGCCGGGAGCGAGGGCCACCTGGGCAAGCGACGCCGCGATGCCGCAGACGAGGTAGAAGGCCAGGTACTTGAAGTGCCCGAAGGCGTCCTCCACGTTGTCGCCGAAGATGAACAGGAACAGCATGTTGCCGAGCAGATGGGCCCACCCCGCGTGGAGGAACA
>JALYYF010000501.1 GCA_030946725.1 Candidatus Dormiibacterota bacterium | reverse complement strand
CTTCCTCCGCGAGGTCTATTCCGCTGCCGCCGAGGCCGGTGCCCAAAGGTTCGGGGTGGCCGACAGCACCGGCGTGGCGAGCCCCGAGAGGATCGCCGAGCTGGTCAGGATGGTGCGAGAGGTGACAGGCGGCGGAGCAGTCGGAGTGCACTGCCACGACGACTTCGGCCTGGCTCTCGCCAATACGCTGGCTGGCCTTGCCGCGGGTGCCGACCTGGCCGACGCATCGGTGCTGGGCCTCGGGGAGCGGGCGGGCAACTGCGCGATCGAGGAGCTGGCCCTCGCTTTGCAGGTCCTCTACAAAGTCGACGCCGGTGTGCGGCTGGACCGGATGACCGCCCTGGCCCAGTCCGTCAGCCAGGCCACGGGGGTGCCCATCCCCGCCGCCAAAGCGGTGGTGGGAGCCGATGTCTTCAGCCAGAAGCTGGACATGCATGTAGCGCTCACGCAGCGGGATCCGTCGCTGCTGGAGCCCTACCCGCCGCAGACTGTGGGCAACCGCCGGCGTCTGAGGCTCGGGGTCGGGACAGGACCGGTCGCCATCAGGGCCAAGCTCGCTGAACTCGGCCTGCCCGAGGTGGACGCCGCCGCAGCCGCCGAGCTGGCCGCCTGGGTCAACCAGACCGCGCTGGGACGAAAGCGCGGGGTTACCGACGCCGAGTTTGAGGAGAGAGCGGGTAGCGCGTTCAGCCAGCCGCTCTCAGACCAGCCGCCCCCAGACAGGGCGTGAGCGGCCGGTAGAGGGCCTGCGCGACCGACGCGCCGGGCGGCTCCGGAAACGGTTCCTGAACCTGGGGGGCAGGTGCACTCTCCCAGGCGACGGCGGCGCACGACCGGTCCAGCCCCGCGGGCACCGCCCCCTTCACGCCGGGGCGCCGGGCGAGCAGCCAGCCGAGAATGTCGCCGGCGGGCTCGGGCCCTTCGCTGAAGAAGGCCGCGCGCAGCAGCTCGCCGTCAGCGGTGGCGAATCCGAGGTCCGGCTGCAGTGGCTCCAGGAGGTCTCGGGTCCAGCGGTCGATGCGCGGCCGCCACGCCGAGAAACCCCACACCGCCAGGTATTCGGACGAGGTGAACACCCGCTCGCTCTCCACGAAATAGAGGGCAAGGTTCGGCCGCTGGTCGGGGGAGTCGCTGGTCCGGAACCGTTGGGCGCTGAGGAACCCGGGTACGCCGATCAGCACCCGTAGGTGGCCGAGATACCAGCGGTCCCACTCGGCCTCAGCACCGGCGTCCCCCGTGAACCGGCAGCGGACCGCGTAAAGAAGGGGCATCCTCAGCCGGCCTCCGACACCAGCCCGTCAGGGCCGGCTACGTGGTCCTCAGGCACCGCGGGACTCGATCCCGTGGAAGGCTCCGAAGGGATCGCCGCGGCCGTAGCGCACGTAGCTGGCTGAGAACTGGAGGAGGGCGGCATGGCGCTCGAGGGCGGCGCAGGCTGCCAGCTCCCGCAAGGGCGGAAGCGATCCCAGGGCGCCGGACTCTACGAGCAGGGCCGCTCCCTCGCCGGATTCCTCGCCAGGACCGAAGGCCCTGGCCTGGAGAACTCCCGGACGGCCGGCGACCGATGCGGCCCCCGCTCGAAGGTCGGGTGTGCCGCGGAACAGCCAGACCAGCAGGGCCTGGCAATCGGCGTGGAGGATAGAGTCGCCCGGCGACTGCCGGATGAAGGTGGAGCGCTGCCAGCCCCGGACGGCTGCCAGGTTGCGACGGCTCCAAGGCGTGAAGCCCGACCCCGTCCGCGCCCGATAGGCCGGGCTGCGCAGGACGGAGAACTCGGCCAGGTCGTAGACCGCCAGGTAGCGCGGCCAACCCTCAACCGCTATGAAACGTGTCGCCGAGTCGATGCCGGGGACGCTCGACATCTGCGGCAGATGCTCGAGGTCGTACCAGTCGTTGAACTCGTCCTCCCTCGCCGCGGTAGGTTCCATGATCGCCATCAGCAGCGCGCGCATGGCACCTATGGTTTCGTATCCACGGCGGAGAAGGCTGGGGGTGGGGTATCGCCGGAGCGGCGTCTGCTTTGCTTGACACCCCTTCGCACCGGATTAGAATGCTCTTCCAGTAATGCTTTGGCAAGGCCGGCAGGTTGATCTCCGATCCGAGGTCACCACCCGGCCAACGCCGGCCATGTGGAGCGCGATGCAGG
>JALYYF010000488.1 GCA_030946725.1 Candidatus Dormiibacterota bacterium | reverse complement strand
GGCAGCATCGTCCCCATGCTCGTCGGGCGGGGCGAGGCCTGCGTGTACGACTTCGCCGCCAACGAGGTGCCGGGCGCCAAGGAGCGCGAGCGCGCCTACTGGCGGGACGTCGGCGACCTCGACTCCTACTACGACGCGAGCATGGATTTGATCGCCGTCGACCCGGTCTTCAACCTGTACAACCGGGAGTGGCCCATATACAGCTGGCACCCGCCCCTGCCGCCCGCGAAGTTCGTGCTCGACGAGGACGGCCGACGGGGGCAGGCCGTCGACTCCCTGGTCTGCGCCGGGGTGATCGTATCCGGGGGCACCGTACGCAGGTCGGTGCTGTCAGGGGACGTGTTGGTACGGGAGCGCTCGCTCGTCGAGGACTGCGTGCTGATGGACGGTGTGGACGTCGGTGCCGGCGCCGTGGTGCGACGAGCGATCGTGGACAAGAACGTGATCATCCCTCCCGGGGTGCACATCGGCGTCGACCGGGAGCGGGACGCCAAGCGGTTCACCATCTCCAAGCGGGGTATCGTCGTCATCGGCAAGGGCCAGGCCATCTGGCCCGACGAGTGACGTGGCCGGCGAACGCATGAGGGTCGGGCTGCTGACCCGGGAGTACCCGCCGGAAGTCTATGGAGGCGCCGGCGTCCACGTCGAGTACCTGTCCGCCGAGCTGAGACGGCGGCTGGACCTCACCGTCCACTGCTGGGGCGCGCCCCGCCACGAGCCCCGGGTCTTCGCCCACCGCGCCTGGGAGGCGCTGGCCGAGCCGAAACCGGAAGCGGCCGCCCTGCAGGCGCTCTCCATCGAGCTGGCCATGGTCGCCGGCAGCAAGGGCGTCGACCTGGTGCACAGCCACACCTGGTACGTGAACCTCGCGGGCCACCTGGCCAAGCTCGCCTGGCGCGTGCCTCACGTGGTGACCACGCATTCGCTCGAGCCGCTGCGGCCCTGGAAGGTCGAGCAGCTGGGCGGCGGCTACGCGCTCTCGATGTTCAGCGAGGAGACCGCCCTCCGCGGCGCCGACGCCGTGATCGCGGTGTCGCAGGGCATGCGGAGCGACATCCTGGGCTCCTACCCCGGGATTCCGCCCGAGCGCGTCCACGTGATCTACAACGGGATCGACGCCAACGTCTACCGGCCCGAGTGGTCCGAGGAGACTTTGCGCCGCCACGGTGTCGACCCGGCCGTTCCCTACGCCATATTCGTCGGCCGGGTCACTCGCCAGAAGGGCCTCAGCCACCTGCTCGAAGCAGCGCTGCAGCTCGATCCCAGCCACCAGCTGGTGATCTGCGCCGGCGCCGCGGACACCCCGGAGCTGGCGACCGAGGTCGAGCAGCTGGCGTCTCGGGTCCGGGAGCGGCGAGGCCGGCTCGTCTGGATCGAGGGCATCCTGCCCCGCAAGGAGGTCGTGCACCTGCTGACGGCCGCGCGGGTGTTCGTCTGCCCGTCGGTCTACGAGCCCTTCGGGCTGGTCAACCTGGAGGCGATGGCCTGCGAGACGGCGGTGGTCGCCTCCCGGCTCGGAGGCATCCCTGAGATCGTCGTCGACGGTGAGACCGGCCTGCTGGTCGACTTCGACGGAGGGGACCCGGCCGGCTTCGCCAAGGAACTGGCGGCGGCCATCGGCAAACTGCTCCAGGACCCCGAGCTGGCGGCCCGGATGGGGGCCGCCGGGCGGCGGCGGGTGCTCGAGCAGTTCACCTGGTCGGCAATCGCCGACCGCACCGTGGACCTCTACCGCTCACTCATATAGGTTTCCTCCCCCCCGCGGGCGGGGGGAGGACATCTATCTACCTATCTCTCTCTTAAGACGGTGTCATGTCGACCTGGAAGGGCGCTGCGGGCCGCTGGTTGAGGTCCTTGAGAGCCGCCCCCACCAAAAGGTGGTAGGTGGTCCCCGAGCTCAGCCCGGAGCCGACCGTCAGCACCACGGTGCGCGAGCTCGAGTCATAGGTCGAGGTGGTCGACACGCCCTTCAGCGTGACGCCGGCGGCGCTGGAGGCGGGGTCGAGGTCGGAGTCGAAGCTGACCTTCACCTGGTTGCCCTGCGCGGAGACCGTCAGCACCTCCGGACCCTTGCCGACCGGGCGGGGCGCCGTCTCCGTCACGCCGTGGACGAGGACGCGGCCCGTGGCCTGGTCGGTGACCAGCGCCAGGGTCTCGTCGACCAGGGCCGTCTCGACACCGTCCTGCTTGAGGACCAGCCGGACGACCGCCTGGTTGGGCTGGGAGTAGGTCTCGTAGTAGCGCGAGAGCTGTGGGGAGTCGCTGTAGATCAGCTTCAGGTTGGCGAAGGCCGCCTTGCCCGCGCTGTCCAGGTAGCTGGAAGCCTGGTCCTGCTGCTGCGCCTTGCGGGCGGTCATGAAAGCCTTGACCGCGTCATCGACGTTCTGGGCGGCGGGCGTCGAGCGGTCCGCGCTGAGTTGTGCGACCCACACCGCCCCCGAGCGGCGGAAGGAGAAGGTCGTGCCGGTGGGCGACCACGCCGGCTGCATGAAGGCGCCGTCTCCCAGCTTGCGCGGGCCGTCGCTTCCGTCCGCGGGCACGATCTGCAGCGCGGAAGAGCCGCCCAGCAGCAACTGGCCGCTGACCGGCGACCAGGAGAGCCCGGACACCCCGGAGACGGTGGCCACCGTCTTGGTGCTGGAGCCGTCGGTGACCGCCACGCCGGAGTCGGTTATGTACGCGTAGCGCCGGCCGTCAGGGGACCAGTCACCGAGCCCGCCGGCCGGCCCGACCACCTTGTCCGACTGCGTGTTCAGGTCCACGACGTGAAGTCCGGTCGCTCCCAGGTAGGCGACGTGGTCACCGTCCGGTGAGAAGTCGGCCGCCTGAGCGCCCTCGGCGAAGCCGGCGATCCGCGACCCGTCCGCCGCGAGCACGCCGTCGGCCGTCGCCACGACCACCTTGCCGGCCCGGAAGCCCAGCGCGATTGGCTTGGTCCCCGCCACCGCCACCTGGCCGTAGATGACCAGCCCCCCGCGGACGTAGGCGGGCCCGTCCGGGCCGACCGCGACCATCGTCACGCCGTCGGGCTGGAGCTGCTGGGCGTCGCCGCCGGCCAGCGGAACGGCCACCAGCTGACCGGCCGGGCCGACCACGTAGAGCTTGCCGGCGTCGCCCGACCAGCTCGGCCGCGCCGCGGCCGAGGGCTGCAGCGGCCTGGCGTTGACCACCGGCGGGACCGGGGTGCCGGTCGGGGTGGGGCTGGTCCGGGGCGTGGGGGTGGGCGTCGGCGGCGGCGTGGTGGTCACGAAGGTGACGCGCTTGGGGGAGACGGCCTGTCCGGCCGACTTGGTGGAAGGGGCGACCGTCACCTGGTACTGGGTGTTGGCGGCGAGGCCGTTGACCGGGGTGATCTTCAGCGTGCTGCCCTTCTGCCCGTTGCCCCAGTCGTACTTGGCCTGGGTCGCGGGCTGGATCTGCACGTGGACGGACTGCGGGTCGACCGGGTGGTCGAAGTTGATGACGATCGGCTGTGCCAGAGCCACCGCCTGGGCGTCCTGCAGCGGGCTGCTGGCGGTGACGGTGGTGGTGCTCCCGGGCTTGCTGAGGATCGTGGTGAGGAGCGCGAAGGCGATCAGGAAGACGCCGACCGCGCCGGCCAGGCCGGCCAGCGTCGGGCCGCTCAGCAGGCTGCGGCGCGGCGCCTTCGGTCCTGCCGGCGCCAGCAGGCGCCGGTACCAGGGCTCGCGCGGCCGCATCTGGTCCCAGGCCTCGCTCATCAGCCGCCGTCGCAGCGCGGCCCGGAAGGCCGGGTCGGGCTCGGCCATCTGGTGCTGGACGGAGTGGAGCCGCTGCGCGAGGTGGCGCAGCTCGGGCTCCCGGAACAGCTCGTCCAGCTCCTGGTCTTCTTCGAAGCTCATTCCGTCTCGCCCTCGGGCGCCAGCTGGCCCACCGACTCGCGAACCCGGGAGACGCCCCGGTGGATGAGCAGCTTGACCGCGCCCGGCGTCTTGCCCATCACCTGCGCGATGTCCTCGATCTTCATGTCCTCCTGGAACTTGAGGACCATGGCCATGCGCTGCTGCTTGGGGAGCGTCTCCACCACCGACCAGATACGGCGCAGCTCGTCACGCTGTGCCGCGAACTCCTCCAGGCCGGGGCCGGCCGCCGCCAGGTCCCGCTGCTCCTCGATGTCCTCGAAGGTGCGGCTGGCCCGAAAGCGGTCGTTCACCGCGTTCACGGAGATCTGGTAGAGCCAGGCCGAGAAGGGCCGGCCGGTGTCCTGGTAGCGACCTATGCTTCTGAGCGCCTTCACGAACACCTCGGATGTGACGTCCTCAGCGACGGATTGATCACGTACTCTCGAATAAACAAACCGATATATCTGCAGGAAATGACGGTCGTAGAGCTCCCCAAACGCTGCTGGGTCCTGCTTCGCCCGCTCAACGAGATCCTTCTCGTCCTCACGTGACGGCAGGGAGCTCAACTCCCCTTCCTTCGGCTGCTCAAACGGCTGCAGCACATGACTGGTTACGAGTCGGGACCATCTGGTTCAGCTTATCGCCTGACGAACTGAAGGGACCCTGACCGCCGAGTCCATATCTTGTGGCTACTTGTCGTAGCCAACGCAATATCTGGGGAGCGACTGGTCCCATATAATCGGTCTGCCTCGTGTTGACCCGTAAGGCGCCCGGGAGCCGGCTGGACCGTTGATCGAGCGCTATTCGCCGGCGCGGATTCGACAGATCTGGTCGGACCGGCACCGCTTCGAACTCTGGCTGCAAATCGAGGTGCTGGCGGCCGAGGGCTGGTCCACCCTCGGCAGGGTACCCGCGGAAGCGCTGGACAGGATCCGGTCGGCTCGTTTCGACCTCGGCCGTGTCCAGGAGGTCGAGGCGAGAGTGGGGCACGACGTGATCGCCTTTCTGACCTCGGTCGGCGAAACCGTCGGCCAGCCGGAAGCGCGCTACCTGCACCTCGGCCTCACCAGCTCGGACGTGGTCGACACGGCCTTCGCGCTGCAGCTGCGAGAGAGCGGGGAGGCGATCCTGGAGGACCTGCGCAGGCTGCGCGAGATCGCGGCCGAGCTGGCCGTGCGGCACCGGCGAACGGTGATGGTCGGGCGCACGCACGGGATCCACGCGGAGCCGATCACCTTCGGCTTCAAGGTGGCGGGTTGGGTGGCGGAGCTCGATCGAGACATCGCGCGCCTGGAGACGGCCACCCGTGAGGTGTCCGTCGGCAAGCTGAGCGGGGTGGTCGGGACGCACGCCGCGCTCGACCCGCGCGTCGAGGAGTTCGTCTGCGAACGGCTGGGCCTCCAGGTCGACGCGGTCAGCACGCAGGTCGTCTCCCGAGATCGTCACGCCTCTTTTATGAACGCTCTTGCACTCCTCGCCGGATCGCTCGAACGCGTGGCCCTGGAGATCAGGCATCTTCAGCGTTCCGAGGTAGGGGAGGCCTTCGAGCCATTCGGAGCTGAGCAGAAAGGGTCCTCCGCAATGCCTCACAAGCGCAACCCGGTGCTCACAGAGCGTATCTCCGGGCTGGCCCGGTTGGTGCGAGGCTACGCCGGCGTGGCCCTCGAGAACATGGCGCTCTGGCACGAGCGCGACATCAGCCACAGCTCGGCCGAGCGCGTGATCTTCCCCGATGCCTGCTCCGTAGTCGATTTTGTGGCGCAGCAGCTCGCCGAGGTGCTGGCCGGCCTCGACGTGCGGGCTGACAGGATGGCGCGCAACCTCGACGCGGGAGGCGGCGTCGTCTACTCACAGCGGGTGCTGCTGGCGCTGGTCGAAAGCGGCATGACCCGCGAGGAGGCCTACCGGATCGTCCAGTCGGCGGCCCTCCGTGCCGTGGACGGTGGCGGTGGCTTCCGAGCCAACCTGGAGGCGGAGCCGGAGGTGCGCGAGCGCATCGGGACCCGGCTGGACGCCATCTTCGACCCTTCCGACTTCCTTCGTCACGTCGATCTCGCTTTCGAGCGCTTGAATCTGGGGGTCAAGGCCACATGAGTGCTTTGCTGGAGACCAATCTCAACCTGCCGCTGTTCGCCCGCGGCAAGGTGCGCGACACCTACGAGCTCCCCGACCGCCGCCTGCTGATGATCGCCACCGACCGAATCTCCGCCTTCGACCACGTGCTGCCCACCGGCATCCCGGACCGCGGCAACGTGCTCACCCAGCTCTCGATCTTCTGGTTCGAGCGCACCGGCCACCTGCTGGAGAACCACCTGATCGAACCCGGGGACGACGGCCGTTCGATGGTCGTGCGGCGGGCGGAGCGCATCGATTTCGAGTGCGTGGTCCGCGGCTACCTGGCGGGGAGCGCCTGGGCCGAGTACCGGCGCCAGGGGACGATGGCCGGCGAGCCGCTTCCTCCCGGGCTGCGCCAGAGCGAGAAGCTGCCCGAACCGATCTTCACGCCGGCCACCAAGGCGGAGACCGGCCACGACGAGAACGTCACCTTCGCCAGGATGAGCGCCGAGGTCGGAGAAGAGCTGGCGCGGCAGCTGCGGGACGCCAGCCTCGGGCTCTATGCCTTCGCCGCCGAGCAGGCCGAGGCTTCGGGCCTGATCCTGGCTGACACCAAGTTCGAGTTCGGCCTCATCGAAGGCCGGCTTGTGCTGATCGACGAGGCGCTAACGCCGGACAGCTCGCGCTACTGGGACGCGGAGAAGTACCAGGTCGGCACGGCTCCCGAGTCCTTCGACAAGCAGTTCGTGAGGGACTGGCTGGAGCGGAGCGGGTGGGACAGGGAGTCGGCGCCGCCGCCGCTGCCGGACGACATCGTCGAGCAGACGCGGCAGCGCTACCTGACAGCCTATGAACGCCTGGTCGGAAGGCCCCTGATGGTGAGGGCCCTGGCTTGATAGCCAGGGTCGTGGTGACGCCGAAGGCGGTGGTCAACGACCCTCAGGGTCTCACCGTGAAGCAGGCGCTGGGCGCGCTCGGCTTCGACGAGGTGGAGGACGTCCGGGTCGGGAAGTACATCGAGGTCCGGCTCGAAACGGAGAGCGAAGAGACGGCCGGCGAGCGCGTGGAGCAGATGTGCCGCAGGCTGCTCGCCAACCACGTCATCGAAGATTATCGCTTCGCGATTCATGGGGAGAACCAGGGTTCCCCCCATGGGCCCCCTTCCCTGCAGAGTGACGCCGGGAGTCTGGAAAGGGACTCAGACGGGGCGGGGGACCCGCCTCTACCCAGTGACGTCTCCTCCGGTCTCAAAGGGACGGCCAAGTGAAGTTTGGGGTTGTCGTCTTTCCAGGGACCTGGTCGGATCGGGATTGTGGGCTCGTGATCGAGGGGTTGACGGGGGCGGAGGTGGAGTATCTGTGGCACAAGGAGCGGGACCTGCGGGGGGTTGACTGTGTGATCCTGCCGGGCGGGTTCAGTTATGGGGACTATCTGAGGACCGGGGCGATCGCGCGCTTTTCGCCGGTGATGGAGAGCGTCACCGAGTTTGCGGAGCGTGGGGGGCTGGTCTGGGGGATCTGCAACGGTTTTCAGATCCTCTGTGAGTCAGGCCTGCTGCCGGGTGCCCTGCTGCGGAACGCCGGGATGGAGTTTCGCTGCGCCTGGACGCACCTGGTCTGCGAGCGCGCCGACGTCGCATTCACCCACTACCTGGACGAGCACCAGGTGATCCGGGTGCCGATCTCTCACGGCGAGGGGAACTACTTCGCGGACGCGCCCACCCTGAGCCGGCTGGAGCAGGGCGGCCAGGTCGTCTTCCGCTACTGCGACGAGCGCGGCGGCGTGACCGCCGCAGCGAACCCGAACGGCTCCACGCAAGGCATCGCCGGCATCGTCAACGAGCGCGGCAACGTGCTCGGCATGATGCCGCATCCCGAGCGCTGCGCCGACCGCCGGCTGGGTGGCGACGACGGCCTGCTCCTGTTCCGTTCCGCGGTCGCCGCGG
>JALYYF010000495.1 GCA_030946725.1 Candidatus Dormiibacterota bacterium | reverse complement strand
GGAACTGGTCAGACGTGCCGTGGATGGCGGCGCCGGAAGCCGTGACCGTCAGCACGCCGCCGGACGTCGACTCCGAGCCCTTCTGCGGATTGCGGATGTCCTGGCAGGTGAAGCCGGCCGGGCAGTTCGTGTCAGCCGGAGGTGTCGTCGCGGTCCCGATCGTCAGCGCGTAGACGTTGGAGTCGGATGATCCGAAGAAGACCGTCCCACCGGACACGACCGGCGCTCCGTACAGAGGACCTCCGGTCGTGTAGTCGTACAGGGACTTGCCGGTGCCCGCGTCCAGGACCTCGACGGTGCTCCCTTCCGCCTCCACGATGGTGCCGTTCACCCAGGCGATGGAGGGCAGCACGGGCTGGTCGGTACTGTGCTCCCAGAGGAGGTTCCCGGTGGCGGGGTCGATGGCCCGCACCGCGCCCCGGTAGCCGACGCCGCCGATCGTCGTGTTGCCGCCGGCGAAGTAGAGGACGCCGTTCCCGCCGTTCGCGGCGTTCGCGAATGCGCCCGTGGAGATGCTGCCGTCGCCGCAGGTCGGGCAGTCACCACCGATGGCGATCTGCGTCTGCCAGACCCTGCCGGCGGCCAGGTTGTTGCGATCGAACGCGTAGAGCACGCCGTTCTTGTTCACCGCCGCCACCAGAGCCCTGCCTCCACCCGTGAAGAGGATCGGCGAGGTGCCCCAGTCCGAGTCACTCCCCGCCTGGCTCCGCGGGAGCTGCCAGGCGTCCTTGATCGCCATCGTTCCGGAGTCGACCGCCACCAGGGCCTCCGACAGCGTCTGGGTGGCGAGGTTGAGGGTGCCGGTGGTGACGTAGACCAGGCCGGTCGTGGTGTCGATGGCGGGCGAGGTCCAGACCCCGCCGCCGACCTGGCCGTCCGGCACGAACTTGGCCGTGCCCACCACCTGGTGGCTGTTGAGGTCGACCCTCAGGAGCTGACCCTGGACCAGCGGGTTGTCGCAGTTGCTGGCGACGCCGATGTATGCGAAGCCGTTGAACAGCACCGGGCTCGACCAGTTGTAGTGCCCCCCGGCCTGGCTGTTGTCCCCGGTGAAGACCTTCCACAGTGTGGCGCCGGTGTTCGCGTCCAGCGCGTACCAGTTGGCGTCGCCGCCGCCGACGTAGACGACGCCGTTCTGCACGGCCGCGGCCGACGTCACGCCGATGGTCGGTGGGTGACAGGCGTTGTTCGTGGTCGTGCCGAGGTTCGTCTTCCACTTGAGCACGCCGGTCTTGGCGTCAAATGCGTACTCCCAGCCGTCCCAGGAGCCGACGTACACGACGCCTCCGACCACGGCCGGTGCGCTGGCTATGACGCCACCCGTGGCCGACTTCCACCCCAATTTCAGCAGTGACGCGTTGGCGGTGCTCAGGCTGGCCTCGGTGCTGGCGGAGGTGTGCCCGAGGTCGTGCAGGAACATCGGCCAGTCCTGCACAGGCGCGGCCTTGGGGGCCGTCGGTCTGGCCGCGGCCGGGTCCAACGAGGGCGCCGCGTTGCGGGCGCTGGGGACCCGGGCCGGTGCGTCCGCGGCCGGGCCGCTGGTGAGCGGCTCGCTGGGGCGGTGGGCCGGCACGCTAGCTCGATGAGCGGCGGCTGAGGGAGCCGGCGTGGGGGCCGCTGCCGCCGGTACCGGCCAGGCCGCGATGCTTGCCAGGACCAGCACCAGGATGGTCAGCGATGGAAACAGCTTTAACAGACGCAACAAGGAACACCCTCCCGCAACCTCGGGCTCGCCGCCCGGCTGTAGTCATTTGCCGCAATGCATTTCGGACCCGGCCCATGCGTCCGGGTCATCCGTTCGTCTCCGGCAGGAGCTCGTAGAGCCGCCAGTGCGCCGGCGGGACGTCACTCTGGTTGGCGTACTCCTTCACCAGCGTCGCCATGCCTCCGCCGTTTGCGTAGAGCTTCGGATACTGCCGGTTAACCGCGTCCAGCAGCCCGAGGTTGGCCGGCTCGGGAACCAGCACGTAGCGCACGCCGGCCCCCGCGGGGTCCGCGAGCACGGCCTGGAAGTCGCGGTCCGACGTGATCGCGAACTGCCTCGGGTTCTGTGAGTTGAGGGGCACCGCGAAGCCCAGGAAGTCGTCCACGAGAACCGTCCCCGGCGGCAGCTCCAGCGCGTCCAGGTCAGCGGAGATCTGCCGCTCGGTCATGAAGCGTTGCGTCGCCTTGCGCTGCGCGACGCTCTGCTCGCCGACGCTGGCGCGCATCACCACCGATTCGCTCGGATTGAAGGCGGGGCTCATCATCTCGTAGGCGGAGACGGGCAACGCGAAGCCGACCATGAGCAGCGTCGCCGCGCCGACCACCAGCGGCGCCCGGCGGCGCAGCAGGCCGGGCAGCCCCGGGACCCCGGCACGGGCCGCCACCCGCCTCACCTGCGCCCGCCGGTGCGGTTTCACGACGCCGCGTGAGAGCGCGGAGCCGGCGGCCAGGACGGAGAGCGGCACGGCGGTGATCAGGTAGCGAAGCTGGTGGTCGACGGCCCCGTGCGCGTTCGACCAGAACATGAACGTGAAGGCGCCGCCCACCATGCCGACGACGGCCAGCGTGGCCGCCCGGCTGCCGTACATCCAGGCGCGCAGCACGGCCAGGGCCGTGACCAGGAATATGAACGGTTCCAGGATCAGCACCTGGCTGCCTGCCAGCGCCATGTAGGTGGCTGCTCCGGTCGAGCCCGACGAGGTGGACCAGACGCGCAGCTGCGCGCTGTTTCCGTAGGCCGAGGTGATCTGCTCGACCGGGTTGCCGGTGATCAGCCAGCTGGCCAGCGCCAGGCTGGCGAAGACGACGGTCACCGGGCCGGCGATCACGGCGGCGTCGCATATGGCCTGTTCGAACCGCTGCCGCGCGCTGCCTGAAGAGCGTCGATAGGTGGACAGCGCAACCAGTCCCACCGTGGCGCCGGCCGCCGCCAGCGCCTCGTAGCGCGCCAGGTAGGCGGCTCCCAGCGCCAGGGCGGCGCCGGTGCCGAGAGCCAGGTTGCCGGTCCGGAGCCAGCCGGCCAGACGCCGCGCGGCCATCAGCAGGAAGAGCAGGAACATGGCCTCGCTCATCCCGTTCGCCGCGTAGAGCAGCACCAGCGGGTGCGCGGCGAAGGCCAGCGTGAGCAGCCAGCGGTCGCGCCTCCTGACCTCCATGTCGCGGAGGAAGGCCGCCACCTCGCGCGCCGCCGCAGCCATGCAGACGGCGGAGACGATGCTGGCCGCGAAGGCGTCCGCCGTGAGCGACGGCCATATCCCGCTCAGGGGGACGAGGGGCAGCAGCGCCAGGATGGGCAGCGGGCTCCAGACGAAACCGATGGCCGCCAGGTGAGGGTCGCGGCTGAACAGGATGCGATGGGCGATCGCGACCCGCGAGTAGGTGTCGCCCGCCAGCAGGTGCTCGTGGAGGACCAGGAAGGCGCCGACGGCCAGGTAGGCCGCGAGCGCCAGCCAGAAGATGCGCGCCAGCTCGGGCGAGCGGGCTCCCGCCTCCTCCGTCACGGCCGCTCGCTTTCCCCTGAGGACCGCGAGGCCGGTGGGCAGGCGCCTGGCGCCCCGGGCCCGGCTCCGGATCGCCAGCAGCTCGACGAACATGGCCAGCGAGTCGCGCACGGCGCGAACGTGGCTCTGGGGGCCGTCGTACCAGCGCACCGGGACCTCGGACACGCCGGCTCCCAGCTGGCGGGCGAGCAGTATCGCCTCGACGTCGAACGCGAAGCCGTCGACCTGCGCCAGCGAGAAGACCTCCCTGGCCAGCTCGCCCCTGAAGAGCTTGAAGCCGCACTGGGTGTCCTGCACTCCGCGCAGGACGAGCAGCTGCACCAGGAGGCTGAAGACCTTGCCCATGATCCGCCGGTGGATCGGCTGCTCGACCTCGATGCTCGAGGACTTCATGCGTCGCGAGCCCACCGCCAGGCCGCTGCCCGACTCGACCTCGACGATCAGGTCGCGCAGGTCGTCGATCGGTGTCGGCAGGTCGGCGTCGGTGACAAGCACCAGCTCGCCGGTGGAGGCCAGAACGCCCGCGCGCACGGCGCCGCCCTTGCCGGTGTGCGGGATCTCGACCACCCTGACCTCGGAACCCGCCGCCCGAGCCACCTCGGTGGTGCCGTCCGAGCTGCCGTCGTCGACCACGATGACCTCGAACGGGTTGCCGCGAGGGCGCAGGTACTCCAGCACCCGCTCCAGCGTGGCCGGCAGACGGCGCTCCTCGTTGAAGGCCGGAATGACCACCGAGAGCCACGGCCGCGACCCCCCTCCAACCTCTCTCCGCTCGCGGGGGGAGGAACGGTGGGGGGCCTCATGGCCGAAGTCCTCGGCGGAGCTGTCCAGGACGGCCCTACGCATGCTGCACCGCCTCGCGGGCCGCGCTGCCCAGCCCGTGCACCGTCTTCTCCCAGTGCGAGGGCTTGACGGTCAGCTCGGCGATCGCCCGAATCGCGGCGATCGACATCATGGTCCAGTAGATCGGCGAGCACAGCGCGGCGCCGAGTAGGTCCAGGCGGCCTGCGATGCGCACGCCCACGACCGTCCTGTAGA
>JALYYF010000474.1 GCA_030946725.1 Candidatus Dormiibacterota bacterium | reverse complement strand
GCGGTATCGGGCGCGCCTCCGCCCTGGCCATGGCCAGGCGCGGCGCCCGGATCGTGATAGCGGACGTCAACGACGAGCGAACGGCCGAGACGCTGGCCGAGATCGAGGGCATGGGTGGCTGGGCGCGTGGCTTCGACTGCGACGTCACCCGCGACGGCCAGGTGGAGAGGCTCGCCGAGCGGGTGCTGGGCGAGGTGGGGCGGGCCGACCTGCTGATGAACAACGCCGGTGTCGTGCTGGGCGGCCCCTTCGAGAAGATCCCCATGGACGACTGGCAGTGGATCCTCGACGTCAACCTCCTGGGTCCCGTCCGCTGCCTGCGTGCGTTCCTTCCGCACATGCTGGAGCGGGGCAGCGGCTACGTCGTGAACACCGCCTCCTTCGCGGGCCTGGTCGCCCACAACCCGCTGACCATCCCCTACGACACCACCAAGCACGGCGTGGTCGGTCTCTCGGCCGGCCTCGCGCTGTACCTGCGCCCCAGGGGCATCGGGGTGTCCGTGCTCTGCCCGGGCTACGTCGCGACCAACCTCTCCGAGAACTACCGTTTCCGCGGCATGGAGGACCCGGGGGTGGGGCCGGCCCTGATGCCGGATTCGGTGACCACCCCCGACGAGGTGGCCGAGAAGGTGGTCGAAGGCGTGGAGACCGAGCGCTTCCTGATCCTCAGCCAGGCCGAGCACGCCCGGATCTGGGCCCGCCGCGCCCAGGACGTGGACGCCCACATCGCCCGCCAGCTCGAGGTCCTTGCCGGCCAGCAACCGACGGCCTAAAAGAGAGATCCTCCCCCCGACTGTGGGGAGGTAGGTGGGGGGCTCTCCCTAGCTCAGCACGCGGCCCCCCACCAACCTCCCCACGCGTGCGCGGGGAGGACATCAAACCAGGTGACACCAACGCAGGCTGCTGCGCGTTTGTACTCTTGGTGGCCGCTGCCCTCGATGCGCTGATCGTCCGCGCCCAGGGTGGAGACCGGGAGGCCTTCGAGGAGGCGTTCCGGCCTCTGTACGAGGACGCCTTCCGCCTGGCCATAGCCATGCTGCAGGACCGCGCCGAAGCCGAGGACGCGCTGCAGGAGGCGCTGCTCAAGGCCTGGCGCAAGCTGCACACCTTCAGGGTGGGCACCGGCCTGCGGCCCTGGTTCCTGACCGTCGTCGCCAACCAGTGCCGCTCCATCCGGCGCACCCGCTGGTTTTCGGTGCAGCGCCTGGCAGTGATCGAGATCTCCCATCCCGGCCCCAGCCAGGAGCCGGAGCGCCTCGACCTGCGCCGTGAACTGGCGCTGCTGCCGGCGGCCCCCAGGCTGCTCCTGGTCCTCCACTACTACCTGGACATGTCCTTCGAGGAGATGGCCCAGGTCGTCGGCGGCCGGCCGGAGGCCGTCAAGTCGCGGACCTACCGGGCCCTGCGCAAGCTGCGGAGCTCCGTACTTGCGGAGCCCGTACCGGAGGTGGCGGGCTGAGGCCGGCCTCCGTCTGATGGACGACCGCGATCTGCGCGAGGAGTTCCGGGAGGAATTCGAACGCGACCGCCCCCCGCCCGACGCCTACGACAGCGCCGTCGACCGAGCCTTCCAGCGCGGATCAGGCCGCATGCCGGGCTGGGCCGCCCCGGTCGCGGTCATCCTGGCCGTGACGATGGTCACCACGCTGGCCCTGGGCGCACACGCCCGCGTCGCCGGTCAGCAGCCCGTGGCCGCGCAGAAGCTGGCGCGGGTCCAGAGCGACGCGAAGCAGGGCCCGGCGCGGGTCTCGGTACCCGCCGAGACGCCTGACGTGCACGTTGCCGCGCGCACGGCGCGGGAGGCGCTCGTCAGCTCCGGCGACGTCATCGAGCGGACGCAGGACGGCGGTGAGAGCTGGAGTGTGGTCTTCGCCGGGATGAACGGGCATCAAGGCACCGTCCGCGACCTGGAGTGGGTGACGGGGACGGTCGCCTTCGCCGCCACCAGCTACGGCCTGCTCCGCCTCGACACCCGGCCACCCGGTTTCTCGCTTGTCAACCAGCGCGACGACGTGCGCCGCATCGACTTCGTCACGCCGCTGGTGGGCTACGCGATCGCGGACGACCGGGTCATCCGGACCGCCGACGGCGGCCGCACCTTCGCCGACATCAACGTCGGGCTCACGATCGTCAGCTGGATCCAGTGGGTCTCGGCGGGCCACGCCTGGGCCGCGGGCCCGCGGGGCGTGGTGGCGACCAGCGACGGCGGCCGGACCTGGGCCCAGCAGCTTGTGTTCAACGACTCACCTGACAGCGGCTCCAGCGTGCCCTGGACGCAGGTCGGCTTCACCGACGAGTTGAACGGGTTCGCATACCACCGGGCCGGGGACGTCAACACGCTGCTCCACACCTCGGACGGTGGCGGCAACTGGGAGCCGGCCCCCCGCCTGCCTGCGGGCGTGACCAGCGACCTGGTCGTGACCGGGCCCCAATCGGCGGAGCTGGTCCAGCCCTCGGCTCCCGGCCGGCCCAGCCTCTGCGCCACTGCCGACTCGGGCATGACCTGGCGCTGCTCGGACCTGCCCCTGCCTGGCGATCCCGGACAGATGGTCGCCAAGGGTGCCGCCCGCTGGCTGGCGCTGATGGACTCGGGCGCGGTCTTCGCGGTCAGCCAGAACGGCGAGACCTGGTCCACGCGCCGGCGACCCTTCCAGGCCCCGGCCGCTTCCCCGGCACAGAGCCCTCAGCGGTAGGCGGCTAGGCCGGTTATCGCCTCGCCGATGGCGAGGGTGTGGATCTCGCTGGTGCCTTCATAGGTGAGCACCGACTCCAGGTTGTTCATGTGCCTGATGACCGGGTACTCCAGCGTGATGCCGTTGGCTCCCAGCACGCTTCGCGCCTCACGAGCGATCTCCAGCGCCGCCCGCACGTTGTTCAGCTTGCCCACGCTCACGTGCTGGGGCGCGATGCGGCCCTCGTCCTTCATGCGGCCGAGGTGGAGGGCGAGCAGGATGCCCTTGTTGATCTCCAGCAGCATCTCCACCAGCTTTCGCTGAGTCAGCTGGAAGGCGCCGATGGGCTTCCCGAACTGGACCCGGGTCTTGCTGTAGTCGAGCGCCGCCTGGTAGCAGGCCCGGGCCGCGCCCATCGCTCCCCAGACGATCCCGTACCGCGCCTCGTTGAGGCAGGAGAGGGGGCCGCGCAGCCCGCTCACTCCGGGCAGCACCGCGCTCTCCGGCAGCACCACGTCCTCCAGGATCAGTTCCGAGGTGACCGACGCGCGCAGCGAGATCTTGCGGTGGATGTCGCGGGCGGTGAAGCCTTTGGTGCCCGCGGGCACCAGGAATCCGTGCACGGCGTCCTCGGCTCGCGCCCAGACCACCGCGACGTCGGCGATGCTGCCGTTGGTGATCCAGAGCTTGTTGCCGTTCAGTACCCAGTCGGAGCCGCGGCGGCGTGCGGTGGTGCGCATCCCCGCGGGATCGCTCCCGAAATCGGGCTCGGTGAGCCCGAAGCAGCCGATGGCCTCGCCTCGCGCCATCGGTGGCAGCCACTGCTGCTTCTGCTCTTCCGACCCGTACTTCCGGATGGGGAACATGGCCAGTGAGCCCTGCACCGAGACGAAGCTCCGGAAGCCGGAGTCGCCGGCTTCGAGCTCCAGGCAGGCCAGCCCATAGGAGACGGCGTTAGCCCCGGCGCAGCCGTATCCCTCGAGGTGCATGCCCAGCAGGCCCAGGCCGCCGAGCTCGCGCGCCATCTCCTTGGGGAAGACGCCCTGCTCGAACCAGTCTTCGATCCCGGTCAGCACGCGCTCGCGGACGAAGTCGCGCACCGTGTCGCGGATCAGGCGCTCCTCCTCGACGAGCAGGGCGTCGATCTCCAGGAAGTCCAGGGGGTCGAGCCGGGTGGACGTCTGCCGCGGCGGTCTGGCGGTGGTGCTCACCAGGCAATTAAACGCCCCCGAAGGGCGCGTAAGCTCGGTGCCATCGATCTGCGACGACTGGGCCTGGCCAAGGTCCAAATGCCGGTCCGCGGCGAGGACGGGATCCTGGCCGCCGGATCCCAGGTCATCTCCGGGGTGGTGCGCCGGGGAGCCTTCGTCCGGGTGCTCCGGGGTCGAAACGCGGTCGCGACCGGCCAGATTCGCGGCGTTCGCATCCAAAACGAGCGGGTCCGCGAGGTACAGGCCGGGAGGGAGTGCGCCATCACCGTCGAGCCACCCTTCGACTTCCAGGCCGGCGACATGCTGGAGATCTTCGAGCTCACTGAGGAGAGCGCCTCGCCGCCCACCGCCCGGCGATGAGCCCGGAGCCCGAGCCGCTGGCCGGCGGGAACGTCAGCGGAAGCGTGGTCCGGGTGGGCGACACCGTCCGGCGCCCGGCGGGTCCCTGGACGCCCGCGGTGCACGCGCTGCTCAGGCACCTGCACGACGTCGGCTTCGATGGAGCGCCCCTGCCGGTGGGTCTGGACGTCGAGGGACGGGAGGTGCTGACCTTCCTTCCCGGGACGGTGCCCTGGCCCGACCGGTTCGAGCTGCTGGAACCGTCGGAGCGGCTGGTTG
Source organism: Candidatus Dormiibacterota bacterium (assembly GCA_030946725.1). GTDB lineage: Bacteria > Chloroflexota > Dormibacteria > Dormibacterales > Dormibacteraceae > Nephthysia. The sequence goes on along the minus strand of JALYYF010000474.1, from coordinate 186 downwards.
GCGCGGCCAGGCTGATCCGTCACTTCCACGACGCGGTCGCGAGCTTCTCGCCGCCGGCAGGGGCGAGCTGGCAGGTGCTGATCCCGGCCGAGGGTGACGAGATCATCGCGCACAACGACCTGGCGCCCTGGAACCTGGTCATCGGCCAATCCCGCTGCGCCTTCATAGACTGGGACGCCGCCGCGC
>JALYYF010000467.1 GCA_030946725.1 Candidatus Dormiibacterota bacterium | reverse complement strand
CGGGTCGAGACGGCGGCGAGGCTGCGCCGGGCGCCGCTGGACGAATACTGGCGCTCATCGCCTGCATCCCTCCGGGCCGCCTGATGACCTATGGCGACGTGGCCGAGCACCTGGGGCTGAGGTCGCCCAGGCAGGTCGGTCGAGCCCTTGCGGACGTCCGCGGGGGCGTGCCCTGGCACCGGGTCGTGCACTCCGACGGCACCATGGCGGAGCGCGTGCGGGATAGGCAGCGGCAGCTGCTCGTTTCCGAAGGCGTCGGCGTCAGGGGGCGTCGTGTCGACCTGCAGGCGCATCGCTGGTCCGGCCGCGATCCCCGACCGCCGCCCAGGGCGACGCGCTCGCTTGACGGCACCTAGCGCGCCTGCTCGTAACGCCAGACCCGTGCCGAGATGCGGGCGATCAGGGGCCAGCCTTTGTTCCCGGTCAGCCCGTTCGTGGTGACGGCCAGCACGTAGGGCCCGTGCGGACCGTTCAGGACCAGCCCGCAGTCGTTTGTCGTGCTGCCCAGCCAGCCCACCTTGTGAACGACCGACGTCCCCTTGGGCACGCCAGCCGGTATGCCTTGCTCGAAGGCCGTCTTCGTCAGCAGGGGATAGAGCCATCGCTGCGCCGCCGGGCCGCCGGCCCTTCCGCGCGCCTCCGATTGCCACAGGGCGCCCAGGTCCAGGGCGGTGGTGGTGTTCGGTGAGAAGAACTCCGAACGGGTGGCTCCGAGGCTGCGGGCGTAGGCGTTGAGACTCTCCGGGCCGCCGAGGTCGTCCACGAGCATGTGGCCGGCGGTGTTGTCGGAGTAGAGGCCGACCCGCGGCCCCAGAGCCTGGCGCGTGTAGCACTTGCCCGGAGAGTAGTCGGCGTACCAGCCGGCCTCGCTCTCGCCGGCGTGGAAGCAGATCCTGTCCGAGGGGTGGTAGGTGCCTTCGCTGATCTTCTGGGCGTTGTAGATGAGCGCCGGCAGCTTGTAAGTGCTGGCGGCCGGGAACGACATGTCGCCATTGAGGCTCCAGGTTTGCGGATTCCGTCCACCCAGCTCGATCAGGGCGATGCCCACACCGGCACCGCTCGAGGCGACCATCGCCGCGAGATCCTCTTGCAGGCGGGCGATGGATCCACCGGTCCTGGCCGCGGCCGGACCCGAGGCCTGGTCTGCGGCATGCGCCTCAGTGGCCGGGCTGCCGAGGCCCGGGACCACGGGCAGCGCCGGAGGCGATCGGCGGGTGGGCGGTTCCACGATCCCAAACAGGCCGGCCAGCTGCAGCAGGACGATGACCGTCGCCAGCGCCAGGTTGACGGGGCGTTCGAACCTGACACCGAGCCTCTGGGACGACCGACGACGGCGAGTTCTGAATTGGCTCATCGAATGCTGCGACGTTGTTGTGAGATGGTCGGTCAGACCAACATAGAACGATCACACATTCGAGCAGGTCGACGCGCGCTTTTTTCACCACCGATTCAGACTGATGTGCTCTCTCAGTCCCGGTCCCCAGCGCACTGTGGGGCCCTCACAGCGAGATGTGAGGCTGCCTGGCGCCCCTAGCCTGTGCGGCCGGGTCTGTGGCCGGGGCCGGCCCGGTCCGTCCGGTCCTCGGCCTTCGACTGTGAGCGCCGCGCCACGGCGCCTCCGGCAGCCATCAGCACCAGCCCGGAGAGAGCGGCGAGGAGGAAGCCTCCCACCGGCGTGCTGGGCCCGGCGGTGAAGGGAGTCGAGCTCGGCGCGGTGGAGGCGACCGGCGCCCCGGCGACCGGCGTCTCCGTCGGGACCGGCGTCTGCGTGGGCACCGGCGTTGCGGTCGGGCTGGGTGACGGCGCCGTCGGGTTGAAGGTCAGCACCACCTCAGGGGGAAGGCCCGTGGTGTTGACCGCGTAGGTGGCGCCGTTGCCGACGTCGGGGAAGGAGGAGCCAGCACCGGCGCCACCGCCGCCGCCGCTGCTGGTCGTGCCCGAGCCACCGCCGCCGCCGCCGCCGCCACCCTGGTAGCCGCCGCCTCCGCCTCCCCCGGTACCGCCGGACGGGCAGGTGGCGCCCCCGCTGGGCACCGAGCCGTTGCCTCCGGCGCCTCCGTGGACGACGGTGGTGACGTTGGGGTCGCCGAGACGGTCGCCGCTGGCGCCGCTGGTG
>JALYYF010000461.1 GCA_030946725.1 Candidatus Dormiibacterota bacterium | reverse complement strand
CTGTATCCGGCGCATCAGCGGCCTCGGCGCCGCTGAGGTGATCCTGCGTGACGGAGCCGCAGGCACTTACGTGCGCACGGACGGCGACGTGCGCCACATACCCGCCTGGGCTGTCGAGCGAGTCATCGACACGACGGCCGCGGGGGATGCTTTCGCCGGCGGCTACCTCGCGGCGCGGCTCGCCGGTAAAACGCCCACGTTCGCAGCCGGCATCGGCAACGGCGTGGCGGCCGTCGTCATCCAGCATCCGGGAGCCATCACGCCACTTGGCATCCGGCTCTCGCCGGCAGGACTGGGGACCGTGAGTGGGGTGCAGGCGGGCTGATGGTGAGACCCGCCCGGACCGGTACGGCTCCAGGGAACTCCGGGCATCCAGCCATCGACTGATGGGCTGTACGCGACCGGCTCCTGGAGGCTGGATTCGTGCTGGCGGCGAGGACGGTGCGACGGGCCGCCGCTCAGCCGGCCGCCGCCGCCCCAAGATCCGTGGCGGATCCGATGTCCGGCGGCCGCCCGGCCTCGATCACGCGCGTCTTGATGTTCTTGAGATGGCAAGGTCCTCGGCATAGCCGTCCTCTCCCTGATGTCCCTTGGCCCAGCGCGCGGCCAGCCTCTGGAGCTGTCGCAGGCGAGCGTCCCCACACGCATCCGCTCCACCGCATCCGCTGAGAGGACAGCCTAGGCCACGGTCCGGACATCGATCCTCTTGACAGGCTGTACTCGGGCGATTACTATACCGATAGGTTAATTAACCAATCGGTTCTTTAAGAAGATGGCATCAGACGACGACCGGCTCGACAGCGTGTTTACGGCACTCGCCGACCCCACTCGACGAGCGATCCTCGCTCGCCTGGCGGCCGGAGAGGCATCCGTAACGGAGCTGGCGAAGCCATTCGCGATGAGCCTGCCTGCGGTCTCGAAGCACCTCAAGGTGCTGGAGCGGGCCGGCCTCATAGCGCGTGGCCGGGACGCACAGTGGCGTCCCTGCCGGCTCGAGGCTGGGCCGCTCCGGGACGTTGCGGACTGGATGGAGCCCTACCGCCGCTTCTGGGAGGAGAGCTTCAGCCGTCTGGACGACCATCTGCTTCGGATGAAAAAGGAAAAGGAGAAGCCGACATGACTCAGCCGACGAACACCATGCAGGTCACGACCCCGTCCGACCGGGAGATCGTCCTGACCCGGGCCTTCGACGCCCCTCGCGAACTGGTCTTCGAAGCCTGGACCAACCCGGAGCACGTGCGCCATTGGTGGGGCTTGCGAAGTTCGAGCATGATCCTCTGTGAAGCCGACGTCCGCCCCGGCGGCTCGTGGCGCTACGTCACCACCGGTGAGGACGGACAGGAGGTGCCCTTCACCGGCGTCTACCGAGAGATCACACCCCCGGAGCGCCTGGTCTACACCGAGGTCTACGACGTGGAGCCCTTCAACAGTGGCGACCCGGCGGTGAACACCGTCACCTTCACCGAGGAGGACGGCAGGACGCTCACGACCGTCACCACCGTCTATCCGACCAAGGAAGTCCGGGACTTCGTCCTGGGGACGGGAATGGAGCACGGGGCGGCGGAATCCTACGACCGGCTGGCGGAGCACCTGAAGACCCTGGCTTGAGGTTTGCGGCGGAGCGAGGGAGGCGGGCGCGCAACGCCCGCTTCCCGCAACCCCCTCCAGCCTCCCCCGCGACGCCGGGGGAGGGACGGTGGGGTGGCCAGCCCGCGGTGGGATGGCCGGTCGGGCGGTGGCGGCCGCCTCATCAGCCGGGCCCTTGGCTGGCTAGGCCGGTGTCGGGATGGCGCCGAGTTGCTGCATCAGGCCCATCACGTCCATGACCGCTCTATGCTCGGCGGCCTGGCCGTCGCGCAGCCGGTAGAGACTGATCCACTGCACGTCGACGCGGTTGCCGTTGGCCGGTATGCCCGCCCGGCGGCTGCCGAGTCGGCGCTTCGAGAGGCACGCGAACTGGCGCTGGGGCTCGACCTGCCGCGGCAGGCGGCTGAGCTGGGCGCGGCGGCGGCAGTCGGTCTCAACCGCCCCTGACGGAGCCGGCGAGGGCCGTGCCGAGAGCTGCCGTGGCGAGTGCTGGCCCCACGAAGATGCGAGGGCTTACCAGCCGGCTCCTTATATGGATCGTCAGAAGGGCCGTGTTGGCGAGCCAAACGGCGGAGGCCAGCGCGACAGAGCGCCGGCCGACGCGCCGGTCCAGCACCACGCTGAGCGCGAGACCGGACCACAGCGCCACGCCGGCCACCGTGCCGGCGGCTCGGCGCGGACTCTCATGGAAGAGATGCCGCCGCGCGACCAGGAACTCCCCCGCGTCCGCCGCTCCGCCCAGCGCCGCGGCCAGCGTGAGGTATCGGGTGACGGCTGGAGTCGGTGAGCCTGCGCCCATGGCTGAACAGTGACACGTCCCACGGCAGGTGTGCTTGGCGCCAGGAACAGGGGAACCCATCAAACGGCGCGCTGCGGTCAGGATGGGTTCATGGCGGTGTGAGCAGTCCGCGAGGATCGAGGGAGGGACGAACGTGAGCGAACGACGGCCGGGGGCGCCGGCGGCGGCCTCCACAATGGCGAACGCGAGCCCGCGAGTGCGTGCGCTCATCGATCGCATGACGCTGGAGGAGAAGATCTCCTTCGTCCACGGCGTGCCTGATCCGAAAGCGAGCGGCGCGGCCGGCTACATCCCCGGTGTGCCGCGGCTGGGAATCCCCGAGCTCCGGCTCGCCGACGGTCCCGTCGGGATTCGCGTGAACCAGCAGGCGACGGCCATGCCCGCGCCGATCGCGCTCGGATCGTCCTTCGACGACCGCCTCGCGCACGAGTTCGGAAGCGTCATCGGGCGGGAGGGGCGGGCCCTGGGGCAGGACGTACTGCTCTCCCCGATGACCAACATCGTCCGGGTCCCGCATGCGGGCAGGAACTTCGAGACCTTCGGCGAGGATCCCCTGCTCTGCTTGCGGATGGTGAGCGCCGAGGTCCAGGGCATCCAGTCGCAGGGACTGATCGCAACGGTCAAGCACCTGGCCGCGAACAACCAGGAGGCCGACCGTATGACCGTGAACGCCTCGGTCGACGAGCAGACATTGCGGGAGATCGAGCTTCCCGCCTTTCAGGCCGCGGTCGACGTGGGCGTCGGGTCGGTGATGTGCGCGTACAACAAGGTCAACGGCACCTACGCGAGCGAGAATCGTGAGCTGCTCACCGAGATCCTGAGGGAGGAGTGGGGCTTCCCGGGCTGGGTGATGTCCGACTGGGGCGCGACCCACAGCACCACCGCCATCAGCATGGGTCTCGACCAGGAGATGCCCGACGGTGAGCACCTGGGCGATGCGCTGAAGACCGCGGTGGAGGAGGGCGCCGTCCCGGGATCCGCGGTCGAGGGAGCGGTCGCTCGCATCCTGGGACAGATGGAGCGTTTCGGCCTGCTCGATGCACGCCGGGTCCCGGTCCCCGACGCCGCCGCCGCCACGGCATCCGACGTGGCGCTGCGCGTTGCCGAAGCCGGCGCCGTCCTGCTGCGCAACAGGGGGCAGGTGCTGCCCCTGGACGAGCGGAGCCTCCGGAGCGTAGCCGTGATCGGTGCGACGGCACGGACCCCCAAGGTCGACGGAGGCGGCTCGTCGCATGTCCGCTGCGAGTCCGCCACCGCTCCGTTGGACGCGATCCGTGAGCGCGCCGGCCCGGCAGCCGACGTCACGTACTCCGTGGGCATGCGCATCGAAGGCAGCCCGATCCCCGCGGACGCGCTGTCTCCGAGGCTGCCGGCCGCCGACGGCGTGACGATCACCGTCCCTCAGCGGGAGAACTTTTCCCACACCGGGTCGGTGACGGTGCCGACCACCGGTTGGTACCGGTTCGGCATCGACACGGCCAACGGTTACGGGACCGTGCAGGTCGGCGATGGTGATCCGGTCGTGGCCGGACGCACGTCGGCCGGGGCTTACGCCTACCTGGAGGCTGGCACCCACACGCTGAGGCTGACCGGGCGCGCCGATTCTGCGGCCGACCTGCGCCTCTCGCTGACCTGGGTGACACCCGAGATGGCTCAGCGCGACCTCGAGGCCGCAGTGGCGGCCGCCCGCTCGGCGGAGGTGGCGCTGGTCTTCGCCTTCGACAACAACACCGAGGGAGCGGACCGCCCGTCCCTGTCACTGCCAGGCAACCAGGATGCTCTGGTCTCCGCGATCGCCGCCGTCAATGCCAGCACCGTGGTCGTGCTCAATACCGCCTCGTCGGTCACGATGCCATGGGTGGACGACGTGGCCGCGGTGCTGGACATGTGGTACCCGGGCCAGGAGGGCGCCGAGGCGACGAGCCGGCTGCTGTTCGGGGACGCCAACCCCAGTGGGAAGCTCACCCAGACCTTTCCGGCTGCGGAGTCCCGGACGCCGGTGGCCGGCGACCCCAGGCGCTACCCGGGCGTCGACGGGGAGCAGGAGTACTCCGAAGGGATCTACGTCGGCTATCGCTGGTACCAGAAGGAGGACGTCCGACCTCTGTTCCCGTTCGGCCACGGCCTCTCGTACACGTCGTTCGAGTACACGGGCTTGAGGATCACATCGAGTGGGCGGGAGGTCACGGCCACCTTCACGCTGAGCAACACCGGGTCCCGCGTCGGTGGGGAGGTCGTCCAGCTGTACGTCGGTCCTAGCCCCGACCTGGACGTGCCGCAGGCGGTGGCCTCTCTGGCGGGGTACGAGAAGGTCCGGCTGGACCCGGGCGAGTCCCGTGATGTGCAGATCACGATCGATGATCGCCGGTTCCGCTGCTGGGATAACGACTCCAACGGGTGGGTGCTGGGGACCGGCGTGCGCGAGGTCTGGGTCGGCTCGTCCTCCGACGACCTTCGGCTCAGCACGACCTTCGACATCGCTCGTCGCTAAGAGCTGAGGTCGGTGCCCATTCCCCCTCGGACCGCAGGTGTGGCCCTGGCCTCCTTCGTGCTCCTCGGCCTCCCGACAGGAGCGCTGGGCGTCGCCTGGCCCTACATCCGAGGGTCCTTCGGACTGCCGCTCGCTGCGCTCGGAGGCCTGTTGGCGCCGATGACGGTGAGCTACCTCCTCTCCGGCGCCGCCTCCGGCCACCTGATCGGCCGCGTCGGGCTGAA
>JALYYF010000456.1 GCA_030946725.1 Candidatus Dormiibacterota bacterium | reverse complement strand
TGCTCGTGCTGGCAGCCATCCCGGTGACCGCCTTCGTGATCATCCCGCAGTTCGCCCAGTCCACCCTGCACGAGCCGGCGCCGGTCGCGGGCAGTACCGCCCGGCCCAGCCCGGCCCTTGCCAGCCCGACCACGGGAGCCGCGACCTCGACCACGCCGCTGCCCACGGGCCCCCGTGAGCTGGCCGCGGGGAGCCTGCAGAGGATCGACACCGTCCACTACGGCACCGGCAAGGTCAGCGTGATCGAGGCGGACGGCACGCGCTACGTGAGGTTCGATGGCGTCGAGATCTCGGCGGCTCCCAATCTCTACGTCTATCTGTCGGACCGGCACGACGGCGGCACCGGCAACTACGTCGACCTCGGCCCGCTGAAGGCCACCAAGGGCTCCTTCAACCAGGAGATCACCAGCCCCATCGACATCTCGAAGGTCGGTTCCGTCGTGCTGTGGTGCCGCGCCTTCAACGTCACGGTCACCTATGCGCCGCTCGAAACCAGGCAGCAGGCTTAGGCTGCCGTCTGCAACCATCTGAATCAGCACCAGTCATAGAGCGGGACAGCAGAACGGAGGAATGAGATGCAGCTTGGAATGGTCGGCCTTGGACGCATGGGAGCCAACCTGGTACGCCGCCTGATGCGGGGCGGCCATGAGTGCGTCGTCTACGACGTCAGCACCGACTCCGTCCGCCAGCTGGAGAGCGAGGGGGCGACAGGCTCCAGCTCGCTGGAGGACTTCGTCAGCAAGCTTTCCAAGCCGCGGGCGGCCTGGGTCATGGTGCCCGCGGCGCTGACCGGCCGGGTCGTGGACGAGCTGGCCGGCTACATGGAGTCGGGCGACATCATCATCGACGGCGGCAACAGCTACTACCGCGACGACATCGACCGCGCCAAGGAGCTGCTGCCCAAGGGCCTTCGCTACGTCGACATCGGCACCAGTGGCGGCGTCTTCGGACTGGAGCGCGGCTTCTGCCTGATGGTCGGAGGCGACAACGACGTGGTCCAGCACCTGGAGCCGCTGCTGGAGACCATCGCACCGGGTGTCGACGCCGCGGATCGCACCCCGGACCGGACCGGCCCGCCCACGCCGGCCGAGAAGGGCTACCTGCACTGCGGGCCGAACGGCGCCGGCCACTTCGTGAAGATGGTCCACAACGGCGTCGAGTACGGCCTGATGGCTGCTTACGCCGAGGGCCTGAACATCCTCAAGAAGGCCAACGTGGGCAAGCACCAGGGCGAGATCAGCGCTGAGATCACGCCGCTGCGCGAGCCCGAGTACTACCAGTACGACATCGACGTGGCCGAGGTCGCCGAGGTCTGGAGGCGTGGAAGCGTCGTCGCCTCCTGGCTCCTCGACCTGACCGCGCACGCGCTCGCCAAGGCGCCGGACCTGAAGGGCTTCGGCGGCCGGGTCTCCGACTCCGGAGAGGGGCGCTGGACGGTGGTGGCTGCCATCGACGAGAGCGTGCCGGCCCCCGTGCTGAGCGCCGCGCTCTACGAGCGCTTCAGCTCACGCGGCGAGGCTCTCTTCGCCGACCAGCTGCTCTCGGCGATGCGCCAGGAGTTCGGCGGCCACATCGAGCTCGACAAAAAGGGCGATTGAAAATGCGAAGCGTCGTCATCGGTCCGTCAAAGAAGGCGGGGCAAGCCGACATCCCGATCCCCCCGGAGCACGTGATCGTGGTCTTCGGGGCGACCGGCGACCTGGCCCGCCGCAAGCTGCTACCGGGGCTCTTCCAGCTCTCCCGCGTCGGCCTGCTGCCGGCGGGCTACCGCGTCATCGGGAGCGCTCCCCCGGACTACGCGATCGGCGACGAGCAGTTTCGGGAGGTTGCGCGCAAGGCTGCCGAGGAGTTCGGCGGGGGGGCACTGGACCCCGACCAGTGGCGCGAGTTCGCGAGCCGCCTGTCCTTCGCCGCGGCCGACGCCGAGCACCCGCAGGCTCTGGTCGAGGCGGTTCAGCGCGCCGAGCGCGAGATCGGCGGCGAGGTCCAGCGGCTCTACCACCTGGCCGTTCCGCCATCAGCCTTCACCGAGATGGTCGGGATGCTGGGAGCCAGCGGCCTCGCTGAGCGGGCCAGGGTGATCATCGAGAAGCCGTTCGGTCACGACCTGGCGTCGGCGCAGGCGCTGAACGCGGCGGTGCACAAGGTGTTTCCGGAGTCGCGCGTGTTCCGGATCGACCACTTCCTGGGCAAGGAGTCGGTGGACAACATCCTGGCCCTGCGCTTTGCCAACGGCATGTTCGAACCGGTCTGGAACCGCAGCCACATCGACCACGTGCAGATCGACGTGCCCGAGACGCTCCCGGTGGGATCGCGAGGAGCCTTCTACGAGCAGACCGGGGCCTTCCGGGACATGGTCGTGACGCATCTCTTCCAGGTCCTCGGATTCGTAGCCATGGAGCCGCCCACCTCGCTGAAGGCCAAGCCGCTGATCACGGAGAAGATCAAGGTCTTCGACGCGATGCGGCCCGTGGACCCGGCCCGCGTGGTTCGCGGCCAGTACGACGGCTACCGCTCCGAGCCGGGCGTGGCTCCCGACTCACAGGTGGAGACGTTTGTGGCCCTGGAGGTGCAGGTCGACAGCTGGCGCTGGTCCGGGGTTCCCTTCTACCTGCGCACGGGCAAGCGGCTGGCGGAGTCGCGGCAGGTGATCACGATCGCCTTCAAGGAGCCGCCCCGGAGCATGTTCGACGTCGAGCAGGACCTCGACCGCAACGAGCTGATCATCGACTTCGCCGACCCCGGATCGATCACCGCCCACTTCCTGGCCAAGGTCCCGGGACCGACGATGCACCTCGGGCACGCCCACCTCACCTTCCGCTACGGCGAGTCGTTCAACTCGGCGATGGGGCTCGAGGCCTACCAGCGGCTGATCTACGACGCCATGATCGGCGACCACACGCTCTTCACCACCTCGGACGGCATCGAGCGCCTCTGGGAGCTGTCGACGCCGCTGCTGGAGAACCCCGCGCCGGTCCAGCCCTACGAGCCTGGGTCCTGGGGACCGCAGGCCGTCCACGACCTGATTGCCCCACGCCGCTGGTACCTGCCCGAGCCCCAGGAGAACCACGCGGCAGGACATTCGCCAGGACATCCACCTGGATAGCGGCCAGGGGGTCGTCTGCTTCGCCGGGGGCGTGTGGGGCGGGTGGCGTGCGAGGGAGCTGCGCGCCGTCACCGGTGCCGGCCTGCCGGCGGTGGAACGGCTGCGCATATCGAACGCGGCCGAGGCGGATGCAGCGGCTGGGAGGCCTGAATGGCTGCTTCGCGGCATCGCGGGCCAGGAGCAGTACGTGCGCCCGCGCGAGCGGGCGGAGCTGGTCTCCCGCCAGCCGCCCCTGGGACGGCCGGAGGCGACGCGAGCCGCGCTGATCCCGATCAAGAAGTCGGCGGAGTGGTGGCAGTTGCCGCAGGACCGGCGGCGGGCGATCTTCGAGGAGCGTTCGCGTCACGTGGAGACCGGCATGTCCTATCTACCGGCGATCGCGCGCCGGCTCCTGCACTGCCGTGAGCTGCTGGAGCCTTTCGATTTCCTCACCTGGTTCGAGTACGCGCCGGCGCACGAGGCTGCGTTCGAGCAGCTCGTCGAACGCCTGCGCGCAACCGAGGAATGGCGGTACGTGGAGCGCGAGGTCGACGTCCGTCTCGAGCGCTGAGCCGGGCGCTGTTGGCGGTCCGTGCACGAAACGACGAGATTCTTAACAGGCTGAGCCTCGGGCACCGGATACGACCGCTCGACGCTGAAGGCCAGCATGAACAGCGAGCCCGCAGTCGAGACGGTTCCAGGCGCGGGCGGATCGAGCCAGGATCTCTCCGACCGGCCTGAGTGGTTCGACCGTGTCTTCACCGGAGATGGTGGACCGCCCCGCCTTCCCGATGAGCCCGACCGCCATCGTTGGGAGCCTTCGGGCGACGTGCGGAGCGCCGTCTACTTCCTGCTGGGACTCTGTTGCGGCCTGCTCACCGCGTACCTCATCTATCACGTCGGGGGCAGGTGATGAGCCGCCGCCCGAGCACGACCGGTCGCGGCGGGGCGGCCGTGGCCGTGAGCGCGGAATCGGCTGTTCTTCTGCCACAGCTCCCGATCGCCAGGGCGGCCGGCAGCCGGCGTCTTTCCAGGGCACTGGCATTCGGGGTCTTCATGGCGCTGTGCGCGGCGCTCTGGGAGGCCCTTCCCGCGTTCGCCTCCTGGCTGCTCACACGACAGTTTCATGACCCGGCCGTCAGTCACCTGCTCATCGGTGGCGGCGCCCACGACGGCCAGTTCGCACTCAGCCTGCGCACAGCGCTGGTGATGTCGCTCCTCGGTGTCGCAGGCTTCGTCTGTTCTTACCGCGCGTCAGCTTCGGCGCGGCCTGTGGGAGCTATCGAGAACGACGCGTGCTAAGCTGCCGGTTCATGGCGAACAAAGGTAAGAATCAGTCCAAAGTGCTGGCGAAGTTGACCAAGCGCGTGTCCAAGCTCTCCAAGGAGCGCAAGAAGGTCGCGCAGCTCACCGAAGAGGTACGGCAGCTGCAGGCTGCCGCGGCTGAGACCGTGGCGGCGGCTCAGGCCGCCACTGAAGGCGCGCCCGAGGGTGCCGATCACGCGAACGCGCAGGCGTCCTCCGCGGGCCGTGACGGCGTCGCCCGGAGACGGCGGTCTGCCGGAGGTAGCGCGACTACGAGGTCGAGACGCGCGAGAAGCGGTGAAGACAGCGCCGCGTCGCGGGCCGCTGAGTCAGGCGAAGGCGCCTCCGGGACTCGGCGCGCAGGTGGCTCCAGGACTCGACGTGCGGCGAGTGGCGACGGCGCTTCCAGGGCACGTCGTTCGACGAGCGCGGAGGGTAGCGCACGGACAGGCCGGTCCTCGAGGAGCGCCAGCCCCAGGCGGAGCTCCCGCCGGACGGACACTCCGGGCGCTTAGCAGGGACTGACAGGGAACCCCTCCCCACCTTCCCCGCAAGGGGGAGGGATTGCAAGCACCCGTGCGTGCGTTCAGGCAAGGCGGCTGAGGGGCTGTTCGGACAGCCAGACGCCAGTCATCAGTCCCAGGACCTCGGCCCTTCGCAGGACCGCTCTGTCGCGCTCGCTGCTCAGCAGAGCCGCGGCTCTACCGAAGGACAGCCAGCGGAGATCATCTACCTCGTCACTGGGCTGGAACCGGCCGTTCAGCCGCCGCATCAGCCAGTAGCAGGCGACCTTGCGCCGGCCCCGGGCGTCGAGGTAGTCGGTGCATCCCAACGCGCGCAGCAGCTGGCAGCGGAGTCCGGTCTCCTCCTTGACCTCGCGGAGGGCGGCCTGGTCCGGCGTCTCGCCTGCATTGAGCCTTCCCTTGGGCAGGGTCCAGTCACCGGATGCGCGGCGATGGATCACGGCGACCTCGACCAGGCCGGGTCGCCTCGACCGGCCGACCACACCGCCCGCAGCCCGGATGGTGATCTCCTGTCCGGGCGGCGGCGTTTGCACCTTCTTCGCGCTGGGCACTCCCCGCTCAGCCTAGAGTTGCGCGGTTAAGGCTGGGGCGCGGCCCGGTTAAGCGCCGGAGGTTCGGCGCCACGGTCCTACTCACCGTCCGGGGCAGCACCCGCATCCGCGGGATAGGGCGTGGCAGGCCCCATCACCGCGTGCCAGAGGACCTCGTTCAGCTGGCCCATCGGAGCAAGGTCCTCCCTGTCGAAGCTCCAACCGGCGGAGCGCGCCGCGCCGTAGCTGTTCGCGGTGTTCAGCGTTGCGGTCGCGTAGCTCTCGGACACAGCCGTGTACGGCTTCAGGTCGGCGCCGGCGTGGAACAGCCGCCACATCGGCGTCGCGTTGGCGTCGAACTGGCTCAGCGGCCTCATGCCCAGGATCAGCTCCATGGTCCGCACCATAGCGCTGGTGTCGTAGAGCGTGTGGTCGACGAACGGCGTGGAGCGCTGGGTGTAAGGGCTGATCACCAGTGAGACCGTGCGGTGGGCGTCGACGTGGTCCGGACCGTTCTGGGCGTCGTCCTCCGTCACGAAGATCGCCGTCGTCGCCCAGTCCTTGCTGTGGCTCACCAGGTCGACGACGTTGCCGACGGCCTGGTCGTTCTCGGCGACGTACTCCTGCGGCGTGAGACGGCCTGGAGTGGTCCCCGCCGTGTGGTCGCTCGGCAGTCGCATGATCTCGAAGGCTGGCAGATTGCCCGCGCTCTCGAACTGTGTGAACTCGCGAGACCACTCCTGGACCCGGTCCGCCTC
>JALYYF010000447.1 GCA_030946725.1 Candidatus Dormiibacterota bacterium | reverse complement strand
GTCAGCGGCGCGACCGTGACCGCGAGCCCCAGGCCGAACACCAGGATCGCCGGCAGGACCTCGAAGAGGTAGCTGCCCGATGCGTCGATCCGGGCGAGCAGCACCATCCCGGCCGCCACGATCAGCGGTCCCACGCTCATCTGGAGGCGCGGGCCGATGCGGCTGGCCAGGGCGCCGGAGCGGGCCGAGAGGAACAGCATGATGAAGGTGATCGGGAGCAGCGCCGTGCCTGCCTGGAGCGGCGAGTAGTGCGCCACCTGCTGCAGCACGATGGGCAGCAGGAAGAGGCCGCCGCCCAGCGCTCCGTAGACGACCAGCGTGACCAGGTTGGCGGCGGTGAACTGTCGGGAGGCGAACAGCGAGAGCGGCAGCAGGGGCCGCGGCACCCGGGCCTCGACCACGATGAAGACGGCGAGGCAGCCCGCACCCAGCACCAGGGCGCCCACCACCAGCGGCGACGTCCACCCGAAGACCGGTCCTTCGATGAGCCCGTAGCAGAGTCCCCCCAGCCCGACGGTGGCAAGAGCGGCGCCTAGCACGTCGATGTGGCCGCCGGCGGCGGGATCGCGGGATTCGGGCACGTGCCGGAGCGAGATGAGGACCACCGCCACGATGAGGGGGATGTTTATGAGGAAGATCAGCCGCCAGGAGACCGCCGCGATCAGGTAGCCGCCGAGGAAAGGCCCGACGGCGGTGGCGACGCCGCCCAGGCCCGACCAGGCGCCGATCGCCTTGGCGCGATCGTCCGGCTCGAAGGAGGCTTCCAGGATTGCGAGGCTGCCGGGAGTCAACAGCGCCCCACCGATACCCTGGAGCGCCCGGGCGGCGATGAGCGCCGTGATGTTGGGAGCCAGGCCGCAGAGCAGCGAGGCCAGCCCGAACCAGACCACCCCGACGATGAACACGCGCCTGCGACCGTAGCGGTCGCCCAGCGCTCCGCCCAGCAGGAGCAGACCGGCCAGGGTGAGCAGATAGCCCGTGGCCACCCACTGGAGGTCCTCGACGCCGGCATTGAACTCGTGACCTATGGCCGGCAGCGCGATGTTCACGATGGTGCTGTCGAGTGCGGCCACCCCGGAGCCCAGCACCGCGGCGGCGATCACCCAGCGTCCGGCGCCCGTGGCGTAGCGCAGCGCCGGCCCCGCTATCGCTTCCTGCAACGCTCTTTCCCCTTCGATGCCGCTGTCCGTCGGAGTCACCGGCCCGATCCGGCTCTCGGAGCTAGCCGCATTCTGGAGCACTCACGGAACGAATGGACCCCCTCCCTTACCCTCCCCGCAAGGGGGAGGGAGACCTATCCCTGGCGTTTGGTGGCTGGCGAGGGGTGCCAGGTGGGGGTCGATGAGCTGGACGGCCTCCGGCTGTACTCCGAGCAGGTACATGTAGGACCCCGGTCCGGACAAAGCGCAGGATCGCCTCCAGGCGCGGGTCGTAGCCCGCGGTGGTGTCGACGGGGAGGGTCGGCACCCCCAGGTCCATGGGGTCGTGGACGCCGCTGTCCAGCGCCTCCAGCACCCGCGGAAGGGCGGCCTCGTCGAAGTGCATCTCGTGACGTCTCCGGCTCCTGTAGCGGCGCAGCG
Source organism: Candidatus Dormiibacterota bacterium (assembly GCA_030946725.1). GTDB lineage: Bacteria > Chloroflexota > Dormibacteria > Dormibacterales > Dormibacteraceae > Nephthysia. The sequence continues at coordinate 805 of JALYYF010000447.1, read as the reverse complement.
TCTCCTCCCTCGCCGCGGCACAGTGGACCTGCACCGCCTCCGCCGCCTCCAGCAGCGGAAGCAGTGCGGCCTCCGACCGTCCATGCGCAAAGTTGCCCTCCAGGACCACGCCGACGCCGGCTGCCAGCAGCCTGGCCGCAGTGGTCGAGAGGACCTCGAAGGCGGCCGCGCCGAGCCGCTGTGACTCGGCCATGTCCGAGGCACCCAGAGCCCGGTAGAGCGCCAGCTTGACGTCGTCCTTCGCCAGCAGCGGCACCCGCAGCTCCACGGCCAGCCGCTCCGCCAGAACCGTCTTGCCTGCCGCCGGCGGCCCGGTGACCACGACCAGCGTCGGCACTTCTAGTCGCACTTCAGCAGGTTCGCAATGGCGGCCGACAGCTGGCTGGGAGAGGTCTCGGCCTTCAGGAGGGCTCGGGCGACCAGGGGCGGTGGATTCCGGAATCCGTGCTCGTCGTTGGTCAGCAGGATGACCCGGGCGCCCGCCGCCGCGAGGCTGCCGGCCAGCTCCCCTCCGGACCCGTCGGGGAGCCGCACGTCCAGGCAGATGACGTCCGGCAGCTCTCGCTCGACGCAGTCCCGGGCGGCCGCCGAGTCGCCGGCCACCTGGACCGAGTATCCGTCGAGGCGAAGCTTCAGCGCATAAAGCGCCGCGATGGCGGAGTCGTCCTCCACCAGTAGGACCCTGGCCAACTTAGCTCCCGGCTGCTCCCCTGTTCCCTTCCATTGAGAAGGATAGGATGCGGAGATGGCGGACCTGCTGAGGGTGCACGCCGCCGTCCAGCCGGACAGGACCGCACTGATCGAA
>JALYYF010000441.1 GCA_030946725.1 Candidatus Dormiibacterota bacterium | reverse complement strand
GTGACGGACGAGCCGGAGGCGGTGCGGGCCGACCTCTTCGGTGCGGCCGCCGCGACCGTCGAGCGGCATCCGGTTCTTGGTCTCGACCCCGTCAACTGCGCGCCGCAGCTGGGCCGGCCCGGGCTCTGGTCGGAGCGGCTCCCCCACTTCCGAATGGGCTTCACCCCGAGCAGCGGCGATGAGCTGCAGTCTGAATACGTGATGCCCCGCCGCCACGCGCTGGCCGCGGTTGACGGCATGCGTGCTGTGGCGGACTGGGTCCGGCCTGTCCTGCAGGTTTGCGAGATCCGGACCGTGGCAGCAGACCGGTTGTGGATGAGCCCGCAATACGAGCAGGACACCGTCGCCTTCCACTTCACGTGGACGCCCAAGCAGGAAGCGGTCGAGGAGGCGCTGATCCACGTCGAGGCGGCCCTCGCTCCGTTCAGGGCACGCCCGCACTGGGGCAAGCTCTTCCTGGCTGAGGCGGCCGCGATCGCCCCGCTCTATGAGCGTCTGTCCGACTTCATCAGCCTGAGGGAGCGACTAGACCCGCGCGGCGCATTTCGCAGCCCCTGGCTGGCAAAGCACGTGCTGGGCCAGCACTGATGTCGTTGCAGTTCCCACCGGGCCTCAGCTGCCCCCGGAGCTAGATGATGCCTGAGGCCCCGAACTTTCTCAGCCTGCTCACCGGGTCCTTCGCCATGCCCGCCGCCGAGAACCCCACGGTGGCGATGATCGAGGCGGCCTACCGGCACCACAAGCTCGACGCCCGCTACATCAACTGCGAGGTCGATCCCCAGGCACTGGGTGATGCCGTTCGCGGCGCCAGGGCAATGGGCTGGGCAGGGTTCAACTGCTCGATTCCTCACAAGGTCGCAGTGATCGCGCACATCGACCACCTCGCCGACTCGGCGGCCATCATCGGTGCCGTCAACTGTGTGGTCCATCGAGATGGTCGTCTGATCGGAGAGAACGCCGACGGCCAGGGCTTCATGACCTCGCTGCGGACCGTGACGGACCCCGCAGAAAAGACGTTCGCGCTGTTCGGAGCCGGAGGAGCCGCCCGCGCGATCGCCGTGGAGGCGGCGCTTGCAGGGGCGAAGTCCATCACCGTCGTGAACCGCGATCCCGTGCGGGGAACGGAGCTCGCCGCCCTGGTCGAGCAGAGGACCCCGGCGCGCGCGGATACGGTGGTCTGGGACCGCACCTACCGGGTGCCTGAGGGCATCGACGTCGTCGTCAACGCGACTTCGATCGGCCTCTTTCCGGACGTCGACGGGCGGCTCGACATAGTCCTCGAAAGCCTGCAGCCCCACATGGTCGTCGCAGACGTGATCCCCAATCCGCCGCGGACGCTGCTGATCCGGGAGGCGGAGGCTCGCGGCTGCGTCACGCTCGACGGCCTGGGCATGCTCGTCAATCAGGGTGTGATCTCCATCAAGCTCTGGACTGGAGTCGACGCGGACCCCACGGTGATGCGCGAGACGCTGCGGACGCTGTTCTCGCCGGCGGCACCTGGGGGTTGATCGTCGTCGACGCCGCCAACGTGATCGGTTCGGTGCCCGACGGCTGGTGGCGGGACCGAGCGGGCGCAGTGGAGCGCCTGCGCGACGCGCTCGCCAAAGCCGGGCCGGCTGCGCTGGCCGGGGCTTCCCCGCACGCAGAGATAGTCCTGGTCGTCGAGGGTGCCGCGCGGCGCGTGCAGGCCGTTCCAGGGGTACGCGTGGTCGCCGCCGACCGCTCGGGGGACGACGCGATCGTCGGCCTGTGCCGCGAGAACCGCGACCGGGATACGGTCGTCGTGACAGCCGATCGCGCTCTGCGCGACCGGGTCAGAGAGCTCGGCGCCCGCGTCGTGGGCCCGACCGCGCTCCAGATTCCCCGCTCGCGTCCAGGGTCCCGCTCACTCCGGGAAGGGACACCCTAGAGGTCGGTCTTCTCCATCGCGGCCTGGAGGCCGCAGGTGCACCTCATCCGCGACGGTTGTGCCCCGCCGCATGATGCCTTGTGACATCCATACTCGCGCAGAGCCTCACGTAGCTGCGTGACCTGCCGCTGCAGGTTCGGAATTGTCTCTGCCTCGTATCGATCGACGTCCATACGCATCGTGATCAGCTGGTCCATCTCGTCCCGCCCCACGATCACCTTGTTCGATTGCATGGGAGAACTCCTCTGTCCAGGCCGCGCTCGCAGACGTCATGACACCGGCTTGGCTCGATTGTTGGGAAGGCTGGCCGGCGAGTCCTCCGCCGCCATGGGTACGGAGCTGCTGGCCGGGACAGGCACCGGCTCGCTCATCGGAACGGGGGCCGCCAGGAGCGGCCGGATGAGCTCGATGGGGATCGGGAAGACGATGGTGGAGTTCTGGTTCGAACCCATGTCGAGCAGGGTCTGCATGTAGCGCAGCGCCAGCGCCGCCGGCTGCGTCGAGATGACCTGGGCCGCGTTGGCCAGCGTCTGCGCCGCCTGGAACTCCCCCTCGGTGGCGATGATCTTGGCGCGCTTCTCGCGCT
>JALYYF010000420.1 GCA_030946725.1 Candidatus Dormiibacterota bacterium | reverse complement strand
TGAAGGGTTGGCGCAGCATGAAGTTGCGCGAGGCAACCCGTACGGGGGCGGCCGTGTGCCGTCCCCAGCTGAGCAACCCGCTGCCGATGTCGCGGCGCTGGAAGATAGGGATCGCAACACCCAGCAGAACCCCGGCGGCCACTACCAGCCCGAGGGTGGCGCCCAGATCGAAGGTTCCACCCGGAGCCGCCGAGCTCGTCTTCTCCATCCAGTGGAAAGGCGAGACAACCCCGATCCAGGAGGCCGAGTCGAGGGTGTCCGCGATCCCGTTGACTATCAGGAGCAGAACCGGAGCGCCGACGCCCAGCGCCGTCGCGGTCTGGCGCTCGGCGGGCAGCTGTGAGATCAAGAGTGCGATCGCGTAGCAGGTGAAGAGCCCGGCCGCCATCGACACCGCCTTCAGCAAGTCGCCCGCGACGTTGGGGTCCTGGTGCGCCGCCGGCGAGATTGCGACGATGCCGAGCACACAGGCGAAGCAGGCGACGACAAGCACGACCGCGAACGCGGCACTGCGTCCGAGCAGGAGCCGCGTCCTGGAGACGCCGGCGGCGACCCACTGCTCGGTGAGTCCGCGCTCCTCTTCGCCGCGACCGACCCCCACTCCGGCGAGCGACGCCCAGATCATCATCATGATGATCGCCCCGCTCAACCACTTGTACTGCTCGTAACCGCCCAGCGTCTCCGGATGCACCGGGACCGGGATGATGAAGGCGAACTGCTTGGCCACCAGGCTCACCGAGCGTCCGAAAGCCGCCTGCGACGCGGCCGTGGTCCCGGCGGCCTGCAGGAACGCCGCGCCGTAGAAGAAGGAGATCAGAAAGCCACCTACGCCGAACCCGATCAGGCCACGCCTGTGCAGACGCCAGGCCATCCAGCGGATCACGCTCGGGCCTCCTCGGGCGCGTCCTCGTAGTACTCGAGGAACATCTCCTCCAGCGTCGGCTCATGGCTGGCCAGGTTGACCACGTGGTGCCCGGCGAGCACGTCGGCGACAGGCTCGAACGAACCCCGGACCGTGAAGCTCACGCGGCGGTGGTTCGACTCCACGTTCTCGATCCCGGGCAGTGCCCTGAAGAGCTGCGGCTGGGCCTCACCGGCGAACTCGACCTCCACCCGGCGCACGAGCATCTCGTGGAGCTCCTCCAGCCGAGCGACCTTGACCAGCTTCCCCCGGCGGATGATCCCCACCCGCTGGCAGATGTGCTCGACCTCAGATAGGACGTGGGAGGACAGGAACACCGTGGTGCCGGCCGTCCTCGCCTCCAGCACCAGCCTGTTGAACTCCTGCTGGTTGAGTGGATCCAGTCCGCTGGTGGGCTCGTCCAGGACGAGCAGCTTCGGGCGGTGCATGAAAGCGAGGAGGATCCCGAGCTTGCGCTTGTTGCCGGTCGAGTACTCGCGGTACCTGAGCCCCAGGTCAAGGTCCAGCCGTTCGGTGATCTCCTTCACCCGCGCCCGGTCCACGCCACCACGCAGCGCGCCGAAGTGGCCCGCGATGTCGCGGCCGCGCAGACCGCCGAACTGCGGCAGCTCTCCGGGCATGAAGCCCACCAGGCGCTTGACCGCGACCGACTCTCGCTGGCTGTCGAGCCCGAGAATCGAAGCCGAGCCCCTGGTCGGATGGATGAAGCCCATGAGGAGGCGGATGGTCGTGCTCTTGCCGGCGCCGTTCGGGCCGAGGTAGCCGAAGACCTCCCCCTCGGGCACTTCGAGGTCGAGATCCAAAAGGCCCCTCCCACCGCCGTAGTCCTTTGTCAGCCGCTGCGTCTTCATGGCCGCCGTCATCCCGCTCGCCTCCTATCCGAACCAGTAACGCAGGGTCGGCTCGTCCGTCAGGGTGACCGATCCACGCGGGATACCGAGAATCCGTTCGAATGCCTCGGTGAAGGCTGCGAAGGTTCGCAGCACGACGTCGAAGCTGATGGCCCCGGCCTGCCGGCCGAGGAAGAGCTCGCTCGCCCGGTCCTGGTAGCCCTGCACCAGGTACAGGACCACCCGCGTCAGTTCGTCAGGCGAGTTGGCGGTGATGATCCCCTCGTCGATTCCCTGCCGGATGACCGTCGAGAGGATCGGCTCGAGCCGCCTGGCGGTCAGCCGGCGGACCTTCTCCCGGACCAGCGCGTTGCCGTCCGAGTTCCAGACCGCCATGATCGCCAGCACCAGCTGCTTCTGTTCGGCCTTGAAGGTCGCGATTCCGCCCAGAACCCTTTCCAGCTTCCGGAGGGCCGGCAGATCAGGATCGGCCAGGACGGGCGCCACAGCCGACATTGCGCCGTCAGCGAACCGGTCCACGACGCCGTCGAGGAGGGACTGCTTGGAGTCGAAGTAGTGATAGAGAGCGCCTCGCGACGTCTCCAGCTCGTCGAGCACGTCCTGGATGCTCATCTGCTCGTAGCCCTTGG